>JAKAZV010000033.1 GCA_021826505.1 Acidobacteriota bacterium
ATGGGAGAGATACGGCGGCGGTAGATTACATTTCAATTAAGGCCAGGCGATAAGCTTCGCAGAGCCGCGTTTTCAGTCGCGCGGACATCCTCACGCACACAAAAGCACGCTGCGGTGTCCTCGCTCCTTCAGGCCTCGCGCTGCTCGCAGCTTTTCATGAAGCAATTCCTTCGGAATTGCTTCTCCCTGAGCGCTCCGCATCGTTCAATGGCGGAGGGCCAGGTCCTAACCAGCAACCCGGCCTTCCCACTCGATACGGCTTTAATATTCTTAATAGTGTCTCGTGGGCCGCCGCAGTCGAGATGTATCAAAACCGGCGCTGATGCTTTTATGAAGTCAGGGCGGCGAGGCCGGCCGCGATGCTCGCCGCATCGTCGAAATTCACACAACGGCGGGAGCGGTCGGCGCGCTTCAACAGGCCGGCCAGCACGCGCCCCGGGCCTAATTCACAGAAAACCGCATCTGGTTCGGTCAGCAGGAGGCGCAGGGTGCGCTCCCACTGCACCGGGGCGGTGACCTGGCGGATGAGGGCATCGCGGGCAGCGGCGCCGGAGGAAATGGCTGCCGCATCCACATTGGTCACCAGCGGAAATTCGAGGTCGCGGAAGGCGGTCTGGCGCAGGTATGGCTCCAGACCCTGGCGGGCCGGCTCCATGAGAGGGCAATGAAAGGGAGCGCTGACGGGCAGGGGAATGGCGCGGCCGCCGCGCGCGGCGGCCAGGGCCGAAGCCCGGGCCACGGCAGCGGCGTGGCCGGCGATGACGATCTGCCCGGCGGCATTAAAATTGGCGGCGGAGCAGACTTCGCCGGCGGCGGCTTCGGCGCAGAGGGCCTCGACGGCGTCCGCGTCAAGACCGAGGAGGGCGGCCATGGCGCCCTGGCCGGCGGGCACGGCCGACTGCATCAGCTCGCCGCGGCGACGCACCAGGCGCACCGCGTCGGTGAACTCCAGAGCGCCGGCGGCGACCAGGGCGGAATATTCGCCCAGACTGTGGCCGGCGGCGAGAGCGGGACGGATACCGCGCGCGGCCAGCACGCGGGCGACCGCGATGGAATGGGTGAGGATGGCGGGCTGGGTGTTGGCGGTGAGCTTTAATTCCTCCTCCGGACCGGCAAAACACAGCTGCGAAAGCGGAAAGCCGAGGGCCGAATCGGCGGCGGCGAAGACGGCGGCGGCTTCGGGATAGGCCTGGGCCAGATCGCGGCCCATGCCGGCGAACTGCGAGCCCTGGCCGGGAAAAAGAAAGATGAGCTGAGGCATATTCAGAAAAAATGATTCCCGCTGTGGCGGAGCCACTCAGCAATTCTGCAATTCACCCGTCAAAATTTCCTAATTCAAAGGATGGGCCGTTTCCATCCGCCCCGCCTCGCTGCGCGAGGCGGTGTCCCCGGCCCGGGCCAACTGCGCTTCGATGGCCGCGTTGACGCGGCGCTGGTGGCTTTCGCGGGCGACGCGGATGGCGTTTTTAATGGCGTTGGGGTTGGAGCTGCCGTGGGAAATAATGACCACGCCGCGCACGCCCAGCAGCGGCGCGCCGCCGTATTCGGAATAATCGAGGCGCTGCCGGAACATGGCGTAGGCCTGGCGCGAGAGCACGTAGCCGACCTTGCCGGCGAGAGTGCTGGCGAGCGATTCCCGGAGCAGCTTGCGCACGGTTTCGACCAGGCCCTCGCTGATTTTGAGCGCCACGTTGCCGACGAAGCCGTCGCAGACGATGACGTCGCTTTTGCCGTTGTAAAGATCGCGGCCCTCGACGTTGCCGCAGAACTCGAGCGGCAGCTTGCGCAGCAGGGCAAAGGACTCGCGGGTAAGCTCGTTGCCCTTGGTTTCCTCTTCGCCGATGGAGAGCAGGCCGACGCGGGGACGGTCGGCGCCGAAGATAACGCGATAGTAAATTTCGCCCATGACGGCGAACTGGGCGAGGTGGTCGGGCCGGCAGTCCACATTGGCGCCGACATCGAGCAGGACGGAGGCGCGGCCGGTGGCGGTGGGAAAGACGGCGGCCAGGGCGGGGCGCTGCACTCCGGGCAGGCTGCCCAGGATCATTTTGGCGCAGGCCATGACGGCACCGGTGTTGCCGGCGCTGACCAGGCCGGCGGCGCGGCCCTCGCGCACCAGGCGGCAAGCGACGTGGAGCGAGGATTCGCGCTTGGTGCGCACGGCATGAACCGCCTTTTCCTCCATGCCGATGGCCTGCTCGGCGTGGAGGATTTCGATGCGGGAGCGGAGGTCTTCGGGCAGCGCCGACCAGAGCGGGCGAATACGGGACTGCTGGCCCACCAATATGACATGGGCGCCGTAGGCGCGGGCGGCCAGGGCGGCGCCCTGGACTTCGGGGGTGGGCGCGGCGTCGCTGCCCATGGCGTCCACGGCAATGGTCAACGCAGCGGCATCAGCCGGCGGAATGGATGCGGCGGCAGAGACGATTCCATCCGATTTGGGCTGGCGGACGGCCATACACAGTGTGGACGGCGGAAATCAGCAAAAGATTACTGCCATCGAACGACGCTCAGCGTTCGGGCACTGCGATGACTTCGCGGTCGCGGTAATAGCCGCAGTGGGGACAGACCCGGTGCGGCAGCTTCTGCTCATGGCAGTTGGGACACTCCGAACGGGAGCCGGCGACGAGCCTGTCGTGGGCGCGGCGGGTGTTTTTCCGCTGATGAGAATGGCGGCGTTTAGGATTGGGCATAGGTTCTTTCCAGGTCGTCCAGCGAGGGAGCAGTTCCCTTCCGCTGGGGATGCGGGGCGGGCGCGATCAAGCCGCGCCGGCGCCGCAGTTACAGGTCTCCAGATTCAAATTGACTCCGCATTGCGGGCAGAGGCCCTTGCAATCTTCGGAGCAGATGGCGCGCATGGGCAGAGCCAGCAGAATCTGCTCGCGCACCACTTCATCCAGTTCCACGCCCTCGCCGCGGAAAAAGCCGATTTCGGCCTCGGCGCTGGGCAACATGAGATCGTCGTCGGGGCTCATGGTTTCCGCCGGCCGGTAAAGCAGGTCGAGCGAGCGGGAAATATCCATGGGCACCGGGCCGAGACAGCGGGCGCAGACGGGAGCGATTTCGCCCTCGAGCCGCAGCCGCAGCCGCAGACCGGCCTCGGACCAGCGGGCTTCGCCGCGCACGCGCAGCGGGCCGGCCCAGTCCAGATTCACATCTTCCAGGGCGATGGCGCCCCGCGGGTAGTCCTGCTCGACCGCCAGCGGCCGCCGGACTAAATCTCGAACCGCAAGTAACACGGCGCTGCCCACCCCAGAGTGAAAAATGCCAGCATGGTGGGCGCCATAGGACTCGAACCTATGACCTCTGCCGTGTGAAGACAGCGCTCTAACCAACTGAGCTAGGCGCCCTTGCCAAGGAATAGTTTACCAGAGCGCACCGAAGACAAGGACTCGCTCAGGGATAAGCGTCACAGCGCGGCGAAGAGCAGGAACCTAGACCTAACAGGTTCACCCGCCTTCGCCGGCAGATGCTTTAATCTGAGATCAGCCCATGCCAGCCCCTACGGAAGCTGAACTGCCCCCGCTGCGTCCGCGCCAGGTGTGGATCGTGGCGGGGCTGCTGGCGACGGCGTATCTGTGCGCCCGGGCGGCGGGCATGGTGTACCTGGTCTGGCCGCGGCTGCTGCTGGCGGGTTTTGCACTGCTGCTGCTGGCGGTGGTGAGCCTGTGGGCGATACCGGCGCTGCTGCGGCGGAGCGCGCTGCGGCGGGTTTTCCGCCGCAATGTGGAATTTCAACTGACCAAGGGCGGCTGGGTGTTTGTGGCCAGCGTGCTGCTGCTGATGGGCGCGGCGCTCAATTCCGGCAACAATCTGCTGTACCTGCTGGCGGCGTCGCTGCTGGCGGCGCTGCTGGTTTCGGGCCTGATTTCCTCGCTGAGCCTGAGCGGCATGACGCTCGACTACCAGCTTCCCGAGCGCCTGTTCGCGGCGGCCGAGACGACGCTGGCGATCAAGCTGAGCAATGAAAAGCGCTGGCTGGCGGGCTATGGACTGAGCGTGCGGCCGGCGGGCGGCCAGGACCCGGGCATGGCCATGGAGCCGGTCTATTTTCCCTATATTCCCCGCCACGGCCAGGCGACGGCGGCGACGCGCATACGCTTTGCCGAACGCGGAGCTTACCAGGCCGGCAGCCTGGCGCTGGCCACCGGCTTTCCTTTCGGGCTGATCCGTAAATGGCGGCGGTTCCGGCCGGAGACGCACGACCGGCCGATTCTGGTGTACCCGGCGCTGCAGCCCGGAGCGCCGCAGATGCTGGGACGCGCCGAAAACGGCGAACGCGCGCTGGGGCGTCCGGGGCCGGGAGAAGATTTATACCGCATACGGCCGCACCAGCCGGGCGATGAAGCCCGCCATGTTCACTGGAAAGCCACGGCGCGGCTGGGCAGCCTGCGGGTGCGCGAGTTCAGCCAGGAAGAGCGGCCGCGGGCGCGGCTGGTGGCCAACTGGCCGGCCGGGCCCTCGGCGCAACGGGAACACGAGATTTCCGAATACGCCACGCTGGTCTGGGAGCTGGCCCAGCACGACGGCGAACTGGAGTTTACCGGCTATAACGTGACCCGCGATCCCACGGCGATTCCGCCCGCGGCGCGAAAAAAGGGATGGCTGGCCCGGCTGGGCGCTCAACCGGCGCGAGCGGCGGAAGCCGTTCCGGAAACGCGGCCGTTTTATCTGCCGCCGCGGCCGGCGCGCGAACACCTGGACGCGGTGCTGCGATATCTGGCATTAATAGATCTGAGCCGGCCACCGATACAAAGGGCAAAGGGATAAGCGTCGCATAGCTTCGTTGTTCGTCGCTCGGCAATCCTCATGTACATTCGTGCACACTCCGGTTGCCTCGCTCCTCACGCCTTGCTCTGCTCGCTTCTCCCTTCGCTTCGGCGTCTTTTTGATGGCAGAGAATCGAAATCTAACAAAAAACCCGGCATTTCTACTCAACACCTACCTGCTCGATTCCATAATGTGGACTCATGAGCCACCGCTATTCGCAAGGCGTTAGCAGCGATACGAACGGTGCGCCGCACGAGCACGGCATATAATAGATAGCAGCATGGATTTTGTTCAGTTCAAACCAGCACTGGATCTGATGCGGACTGTTCCCTACCCCAGTCCGGCCGTGGCGCGGCCCAGTCTCTACGGCGCCGATTAATTTTCTTCCGTCCGCCATGATGCCCGGCGGCCGCGACTGCCGGCATTCCGAGACTTTCCGGACTTCTAAAGATTTCGGACCGCTGCCCCTTCCTGGTGCCTTATGACCCAGATCTCACAACCTCATCTGCGTACTCCCCTGCCCGGACCGGGCGCACGGCGCGTGGTCAGCGACGACGCGCGGCTGATTTCCCCCTCGTACACGCGCAGTTACCCGATGGCGGCCAAGCGCGGGCGCGGCATGTACGTGGAGGATGAAGACGGCAATCAGTTTCTCGACTTCAGCGCCGGCATCGCGGTCTGCTCGACGGGGCATTGCCATCCGCGCGTGGTGGCGGCGATCCAGGCCCAGGCGGCGGAGCTGATTCATATGTCGGGGACGGATTTTTACTACGCCTCGATGAACCAACTGGCCGAAAGGCTCTCGCGGCTGGCGCCGATGCCGGGACCGCACCGGGTGTTTTATGGCAACTCGGGCGCGGAGGCGATGGAAGCGGCGATGAAGCTGGCCCGCCATCATACCCGCCGGCCTTATTTCATAGCCTTTTACGGCTGTTTTCACGGCCGCACCTATGGAGCGCTCTCGCTGACGGCCAGCCGGCCGGCGCAGCGCGCCGGCTTTGCTCCGCTGCTGCCGGGGGTGTTTCATATTCCCTACCCCGACCCCTATCATGACGGCGCGCAAGCCACGGCCATGAGCCTGGAGGCGCTGGACCGGCTGTTCCGCACCACCACTCCGGCGGAAGAAGTCGCGGCGATCATCATCGAGCCGATTCAGGGCGAAGGCGGCTATATCGTGCCGCCGGAGGATTTTCTGCCCGCGCTGCGGCAGATATGCGACCGGCACGGCATATTGCTCATCGCCGACGAAGTGCAGAGCGGCTGCGGCCGCACCGGCAAGATGTGGGCGATTGAACATAACGGCGTGGCGCCGGACATTATTACCATCGCCAAGGGCATCGCCAGCGGCCTGCCGCTGGGCATTACCCTGGCCCGGGCCGAACTGATGGGCTGGCCGCCGGGCGCGCATGCCTCGACTTTCGGCGGCAACCCGGTGGCGATCGCGGCCGCGCTGGCCACGCTCGACCTGCTGGAAGAAGAACTCATGGCCAATGCGGCGCGGGTGGGCGGGGAAATGCTGCAACGGCTGCGCGGCTGGCCGGCGCGCCATGCCGCGGTGGGCGACGCGCGCGGACGCGGCCTGATGCTGGGGATTGAATTTGTCAGCGATCAGAAGCGGCGCAGCCGCGACGGCGGGCTGCGCGACCGCATCGTGGAAGCCGCGTTTCAGCACGGACTGCTGGTGCTGGGCTGCGGGGCGAATACGCTGCGGCTGATGCCTCCGCTGATCTGCTCCACGCAGGATGCCGAACAAGCGCTGGACATTCTGGAGAAATGCATTACGGAGCAAGCGAAGCGATAAGCTTTGCATAGCCGCGCCCGCGAGCCAGCCGGTCCGCCGTCATGAGGTTTAGACCATACTTGGGATATGGTTCCCGGGCTGAAACCGGCGGAGGGCAATTCAGAACGGCGTTCATTCTGGCAAGCCTGCCGGGCGTGGATGCGGACATATGGCCGGCCGCGGCAATCCCTGAACCCGGCCGCGGAGCATCTAACGACTGGGCGAAGCGGTGAGCGCCGGGCGTACGAATATTTATGCGGGCAGGGCTATACCATCGTGGCGCGCAACTATCGCCAGCCGGGCGCGCGGGAAGAAATAGATTTTATCGCCTGGGAGGGCGGTGAGCTGGTGATGATTGAAGTCAAAACCCGCGGCGCGGATGACTGGCGCGGTCCCGAAGCCGGAGTGGATGCGGACAAACTGCGGCATCTGCGGAAGCTGGCGGGCAGTTACGCCCGGCGGCACGGGATTGCAAGATTTCGCCTGGATGTGCTGGCCATTGAGGGGACCCTGGAAGACGCACCGCTGATTCGCCTGCATCGCGGGAAGAACGAAGCCGCGCATGCGCCGGGGTGAAAGCCACTCCCTTCCACGCGCGCGGCGAAGCCATTTTTTCAGCTTCGCCATCGTTCGGTCTCGGCAATGTGGCGAGGCCACTTTTTGTGCTTCGCCGTTCCAGTGTCCGGCCTCGGCGACAAAATGTGTCCCAATTTTATTCAACTGGCGCCGGACGGGACCTGGCAGGCACCCCATCCCTCGGCCTGCGATCTCGCATGGCTTGGCCAGCGACTCGGCCGGTGCGCTGCCAAGAAGAAGCGAGCAAGGGTTTTTCCCGATACGGGAACCCGGCGGAGGGTGTTAAAATCAGCTTCTTTGCACTTCATTTTTTGCGCCGGGCGTCCGCAGCGTCCGGTTTTGAATATTTTCCATGCCTGAATTACGCAAAGATCCCGTGACTGGCCGCTGGGTGATCATATCCACCGCGCGCGCCAAACGCCCCAATGACTTCCGCGCCGAAACGGTGCGTCCACGGGCGAGCAGCCCCAACTGCCCCTTCTGCCTGGGCAATGAAGACCGCACCCCGCCGGAGATTCTGGCCTACCGCTCGAACGGCAGCGGACCCAATACCGACGGCTGGTCGGTGCGCGTGGTGCCCAATAAATTTCCCGCCCTCGGCATCGAAGGCGAACTGGACCGCCAGGGCGAAGGCGTCTTCGACAAGATGAACGGCATTGGCGCGCACGAGGTGATTATCGAAACCCCGGAGCACGACAAGACCATGTCGGAGCTGTCGGAAAAGCGCATTGAAGACGTGCTGTGGGCCTTTCGCGACCGCATGCTGGATTTACGCAAAGACACCCGCTTCCGCTACGTGCTGATCTTTAAAAACCACGGCGAATCGGCGGGCGCCTCGCTGGAGCACACGCATTCGCAGCTGATCGCGCTGCCGATCGTGCCCAAGCGGATCCGCGAGGAAGTGGACGGGGCGCGGCAGTATTACCAGTTCAAGGAGCGATGCATTTACTGCGACATCCTGCGCCAGGAGCTGGATTCGAAGGTGCGGATCATCGCCGAAAACCCCGACTTTGTCACGCTCTCGCCCTACGCCCCGCGGTTTCCCTTTGAGACCTGGATCTTGCCCAAGCGCCACGAATGCTTTTTTGAAAACTCGCCCACGCACGTCTATGAAAACATGGCGCGGGCGCTGAAATCGGTTCTGCTGAAGATGGATCAGGTGCTGGAATACCCCGCTTTCAACCTAGTGCTGCAAAGCGCGCCGCTGCAGGAAAACACCCACGATTTTTTCCATTGGCGGCTGGAATACATGCCCCGGCTGGTCAAAGTGGCGGGATTTGAATGGGGCAGCGAGTTTTATATCAACCCGGTGCTGCCGGAAGACGCGGCCAAGCATCTGCGGGAAGCGGAAGCGGCGGTGCCGGCATAGTCAGTGTGGCGAGGCCACTTTTTTTGCTTCGCCGTTCCAGTGTCCGGCCTCGGCGACAAAAATGTGGCCCAATTTTATTCAACTGGCCCCGGACGGGACCTGGCAGGCACCCCATCCCTCGGCCTGCGATCTCGCATGGCTTGGCGAGCGACTCGGCCGGTGCGTCGCCAGGATAAAGCCATGAGGCCGCGGGCGAACTCCGGCGCCGAGCCGCTGTCCATCTATATATCGGTTCCCTTTTGCCGCAGCAAATGCAGCTATTGCAACTTCGCCAGCCAGGTTTTTCCCGCCGCCAGACAAAGCGAATATATCGCGGCGCTGGAACAGGAACTGGAATGGACGCGGGAGCGGGAAAGCTCGTTGGGCGAAAGCTGCGCCACGCTGTACTGGGGCGGCGGCACGCCCAGCCTGCTGCCCGCCGCACTGTTTACGCGGGTGATGACGGCGCTGGAGCGGCATTTTCCGCGGCAGCCCGGAGCCGAATGCACCCTGGAAGCCGCGCCCGGCACGCTGCAATCCGATACCCTGGACGCGTGGCGGCGGGCCGGCATTCATCGCGTCAGTCTGGGCATGCAGTCCTGGCAAGCGGCGGAGCTGCGGGCCTCGGGCCGGCTGCATGGGCCGGAACATATCGCAGCCGACCTGCGGACGCTGCGCGCGGCCGGGCTGGAAGAGATCAATCTGGATTTAATCGCCGGGCTGCCGCACCAGACGGAGACGAGCTGGCGCGATTCGGTCGAGCGAACCGTGGCCGCCGGCGCGCCGCATATTTCAATTTATATGCTGGACGTGGATGAAGACAGCCGGCTGGGCCGCGAATTGCTGGCCGGCGGCGGACGCTACCATGCCGCCAGCGTGCCGGCGGATGATCAAATCGCGGAATTTTATGAATATGGCATCGAGCGGCTGGCGCGGGCCGGCTACCGGCAGTATGAAATTTCTAATTTCGCGCTGCCCGGACACGAAAGCCGGCATAACGACGGCTATTGGCTGCGGCAGCCTTATCTGGGACTGGGCGTGGATGCGCATTCCCTGCTCCGTTCGGCGGCGCCGGGCGCGGAAGACGGCAGAGACCTGCGCTGGAGCAATCTGGATTCACTGGAGGCTTATCTGGCCGCAATCGCCCGGGGCGAACTGCCGCGCGCCGAAACGATCTGGCTCGATGCCGAAAGCCAGCTCGAAGAAGCCTGCTTTCTTGGCCTGCGGCGCAATGAGGGCCTGGATTTAAACCGGCTGGAGCGGGAATTCGGCGAAGCCGCGCTGGCGCCGCAAAAAGCGGAGCTGAGAGCCATGGCGGCCGAAGGCTGGCTGGAAGAAAATGGCGATCTGGTCAGGCTGACGCAGCGCGGGCGGATGATGGGGAATGAAGTGTTTGCCCGGATGCTCCATTAAGCGGCGAGGGCAGCGATTGATAAGCCCGCCCATCCTGATTGCAGAAGTCTGCATCCCGCAACGGCTCATACGCGTATAGATAGACAAAGCGAAGCCCCAAGTGGCGAGGCCACTTTTTTTGCTTCGCCGTTCCAGTGTCCGGCCTCGGCGACAAAAATGTGGCCTGATTTTATTCAACTGGCGCCGGACGGGACCTGGCGGGCATCCCATCCCTCGGCCTGCGATCTCGCATGGCTTGGCCAGCGACTCGGCCGGTGCGTCGCAGGGAAGGTGTTACTATTTTTCCATGCGCGACCCGTTGGCCAAACAGTCGCGAAACCATTTCACTACCGGAAACCCGGAGTATATCAGCGGCATCCTGCCGCTGATGCCGGGAAACAAAATACCCCAACCTGCTGCTCCTTACCGCCGGGCCGGAATATGGTGGTGGGCTCTGATTTTGATCCTTTCAGGCTGGGGCGGTCCGCGTCTGGCCGCGCAAGCCGTGGTCAACAATCAGGCGGTCCATATACACGCCCATCCGCCGGTCAAACCGCCGGCCGCGGCCCAGCCGGCGCCGGGCGCCACCCCTCCCGCGGCGCAGGGCCAGGCGCAGGCAAACGCCAAGACAAAAACAAAGGCCAAGAAACCGCTGCCGATGTACCAGCGCAACGTCAATATGGTGCTGGTTCCGGTGACGGTGACCGACCCGCTGGGCCGGCTGGTGACCGGGCTGGAAGCCGATCAGTTCCGGATTTTCGATGATAAGCGGGCCCAGAAAATCATCAGTTTTTCCACCGAAGACGCGCCCATTTCGGTGGGCATTATTTTTGACGTCAGCGGCAGCATGAGCGACAAGATCAACAAATCGCGGGACGCGGTGCGGGCCTTTCTCGCCACCGCCAACCCACGCGACCAGTTTTTCGTGATTGCCTTCAACGACGAGCCGCATTTGATCTGCAATTTCACCAGCAATATCAATAAAATCCAGGACCGCATGGATTTCATTCCCGCCGGCGGCCGCACGGCGCTGCTGGACGCCATTTATCTGGGGCTGGAAAAAATGCAGGCCGCGCGCTTCAGCCGCAAGGCGCTGCTGATTATTTCCGACGGGGGAGACAATCACAGCCGCTACACCACGGGCGAAGTGCGCAACGCGGTGCGGGAAAGCAACGTGCAGGTGTATTCGATCGGGGTTTTCGACCCGGCCGCCGACCGGTCCACGCCGGAAGAGCGCAGCGGTCCGGCGCTGTTGAATGAAATTTCGAATGTCTCCGGCGGACGGCTGTTCCGGCTGCACGATATGGACGAGCTGCCGGACGTGGCGGCGAAAATCGGAGTGGCGCTGCGCAATGAATATCTGATCGGCTATGACCCCAGCCGCATCACCGATAACGCCAAGTGGCATAAAATTCATGTCAAGCTGAAGCCGCCGCCCGGGCTGCCTCCGCTGAGCGTGCGGGCGCGCACAGGCTACTATGCGCCCGGCCCGTAATCACCCCATGAGAACTTTTTCAACCGATGCAGCGGAATTAAGGCGCGGCACACGCCGGACCCGAGGGAGCCGCTTCCCCCATGCAAGCCGCTGGGGCCCGGGATGCTGGCTGCTGGCGTGCCTGGCGGTTGGATTGCGGGCCCAGGCGCCGGCCGGGCGGCCGACCATCAGCTTTCACCGCAACGTGGGCGAGGTGCTGGTGCAGGTGACGGTGCTGGGCAAACACAACCGGCCCCTGAACCATCTGCCCGAGCAGGATTTTCAGATTTATGAAAATCATGTCCGGCAGCGGATTGATTCCTTTCAAAACACCGACGCGCCGGTTTCGGCCGGCCTGCTGATTGATAACAGCGGCAGCATGAGCAACAAGCGAGCCGCGGTGATCGCCGCGGCCCACGCCTTCGTCCAGGCCGGCAACCGGCAGGATGAGACGTTCATTGTCAATTTCAATGACGAGTATTATCTGGACGCGCCGTTTACCCGCCGCATGACCGTATTGCAGCGCGGGCTGGACCGGATTGAGTCCAACGGCGGCACCGCGCTCTATGACGCCGCCATCGCGTCGCTGGATTACCTGGTGCGGCACGGGAAATATCAGAAAAAAGCCCTGCTGATCATTACCGACGGGGTGGACGACGTCAGCCGCTATACGCTGGAACAAACGGTGCGCATCGCCGAACAGGAAAAAGACGCGCCCCTGATCTACAGCATCGGCATTCTGGGCCACACCGACCGCGGAAAGGCCAAGCGCGCGCTCAAGGCGCTGGCCAAGGCCACCGGCGGGCAGGCGATGTTTCCCAAGCATCTGGCCCAGGTGCCGGAAATGACCGCGCTCATCGCGCGGGAAATGCGCCAGCAATATACGCTGAGCTACAGCTCGAACCAGACCAGCCGCGGCTTCCGGCGGATTCAGATCAAGGTGAAAGGCCCGCACCTGGGACATATCAAAGTCATCGCGCGGCGGGGCTATTATTTTCCTCCCGAATACAGGAAGAAGAAGAAAATCCAGATGCATTAAAGCGGCGGCCGGGCGGAAGGCGCCCGCGCCAGGACCGTGGCATTGACTGCATAATATTGATATGCCCGCAAGCGCGGCCGGCGCATATTTCGACAACAACGCCACGACCCCGCCGCTGCCCGCGGTGGTGGAAGCGATGCGTCCCTGCCTGGAAGCCAATTTCGGCAATGCCAGCTCGATTCACCGCCAGGGACAGCAGGCCCGGGCCATGATTGAAGCCGCGCGGGCCGCGGCGGCGGAGCTGATTGGAGCCGAGCCGAATGAGATCGTATTTACCAGCGGCGGCACCGAGGCGGATAATCTGGCGCTTTTCGGGATGATTCCCGAGCCGCGCGGCGCGCACCTGATCGTTTCCGCGATTGAACACCATGCCGTGCTGCATGCGGCGCGCGAGCTGGCCGAACGCGGCGCCGCAGTGAGCTGGCTGCCGGCGACGCGGGATGGACGGGTGCGGCCCACCGACGTGGAGCAAGCCCTGCGCCCGGAAACCCGGCTCATCTCGGTCATGCTGGCAAACAACGAAACCGGCGTCATTCAGCCGATCGAGGCGATCGGGCGGATCGCCCGGCAGGCCCGGGTTCCGCTGCACGTGGACGCGGTGCAGGCGGCGGGAAAAATTCCGGTATCCGTGGAAGAGCTGGGCTGTTCGCTGCTCTCGTTTTCCGCGCATAAATTTCACGGCCCGCAGGGAGTGGGGGCGCTGTATGTGCGCCGCGGCACGCGCCTGCGGCCGCTGTTTTATGGCGGCCGGCACGAGCGCGAACGGCGGGCGGGCACGGAAAATCTGGCCGGCATTGCCGGCATGGGCGCGGCCGCGCGGCTGGCCCTGCGCGATCTGGAAGCCGAAGCGCGGCGGCAAAGCCGGATGCGCGACGCACTGGAAGCCGCGGTGAAGCAAAGCATTCCCGAGGCGGAAGCGCTGGGCGCGGAAGCGCCGCGCGTGCCCAATACCAGCTGCCTGCATATTCCCGGCATCGCCGGCGAAGCGCTGGTGATCGCGCTGGATTTGCGGGGCTATTGCATTTCCACCGGCGCGGCCTGTTCCTCGGGCGCGGTTGAGCCGTCGCATGTGCTCACCGCCATGGGACTGGAAGACGCCGAGGCCCGCGCCTGCGTGCGCATCAGCCTGGGGAAGCTCAACCGGGAAGCGGAAGCCGAGGCTTTTTGCCGGATTTTGCCGGCGGAGATCGCGCGGCTGCTGGAGCTGTCACCCGCGCGCCACGCTAAAATAAAAAGCGGGGCCATTAGCGTCGCATAGCGGAAATCCGCCCGGAATCTTTCATTCCTTTTTTCATTCAAGAAGCATTTTTATGACCGCCGATTCAGCCAACGCGTCCGAACGCATCGTAGTCGCCCTGTCGGGCGGCGTGGACAGCTCGACCGCCGCGGCGATGCTGCATGCCGAGGGTCACGCATTGGTGGGCTTTACCATGCAGCTCTGGAATCAGCGGCGGCTGGCCGGCCATCCGGGCATGCCGGCGACCGCGTCCGGCCGCTGCTGCTCGCTGGACGACGTGCACGATGCCCGCCGCGTGGCCGAGGGCCTGGGCATTCCCTACTACGTGGTCAACTATGAAGACCGCTTTGAGCGCGACGTGGTTGTGCCCTTCGTGGCCGAATACCTGGCCGGCCGCACCCCGATTCCCTGCAGCCATTGCAACACGGCGGTGAAATTCGATGAAATGGCCCGCACCGCCCGCCAGATCGGCGCCGGCAAGATCGCGACCGGCCATTACGCCCGCGTGCGCCACAATGCGGAAACCGGCGCATACGAACTGCTGCGGGCGGTGGATCGCGATAAGGATCAGACATTTTTTCTCTGGGGTCTGACCCAGGAACAGCTGAGCCGGGCCCTGTTTCCGCTGGGCGAACTGCATAAGGCGCAGGTGCGCGCCCTGGCCGAACAATTCCAACTGCCGGTGGCGAACAAGCCGGAAAGCTATGAGATCTGTTTTGTGCCGGGCAAAAACTATCAGGATTTCGTGGCGGCTTATCTGAGCGAACGGCCCGCGCTGGCCGCGCAACTCGCGGCGCCGGAGCCGGGCGAGGTGGTGACCCGCGAGGGAGAGGTGCTGGCCCGGCATCACGGCGTGCATGGCTTTACCGTGGGGCAGAGAAAAGGGCTGGGCGTGGCCACGGGCGAGCCCCTGTATGTGATCGAGCTGCGTCCGGAACAGAAGCAGGTGGTGGTGGGCGACGAAGCCGGCCTGCTGAGCCAGGAACTGACGGCCGGCAAGGTCAACTGGATCGCGGGCCAGCCGCCCGCCGGGCCGCTGCGCGTGGAGGCGCGCATCCGGAATCGCCATGTGCCCGCGCCAGCCCGGGCGGAAGCCCTGCCGGACCATCGCATGCGGGTGCGTTTTGACGAAGCGCAACGGGCCATTACGCCGGGCCAGGCGGTGGTTTTATATCAGGATGAACGGGTGCTGGGCGGCGGCTGGATCGAATGAATGCGACGGCCCGAGTCGCGGAGCCGCTTTTTTTGCCTCGCCAATAAGTAATTCAGCCGGTGCGCCGCTCAGATAAACATTTCTTCGTCCTGCTGGGTTTTGGCGGGAGGAGAAGAACGGCGGCGGACAAAAAAGTCCAGCCCGGTGCGGAAGCCGTTGACCAAAGCCCCGAAATCCTTCAGGGGCCGCAGCAATAAATTCTGCAGGGAATCGAGGGTCTGCTCGACCCGGGTCATGACATCGCCGACCAGGTCATCCAGCCGGATGACCTGCAGCTTCACGCGATCGGCGATATCAGCCAGCAGATCATCGGCGCGCTCGGCTTGCTTGCGGGCCAACTGGCTGAAGACGGTGAGATGCTCGCCGATCTGCCGCACCCGGGCGCGGGTTTCGCTGAGGACGGCCTGGGCCTCGCCCAGGAGCGGCGGCAGCCGGGTTTCGAGAACGCTTAAAAGACCGTCGGCGCGCTGGCTGAGCTGGAAAAAGCGGCGCGCCATGACGGCCAGCAGGATCGCCGCGGCCAGAGCGGCCAAGCCGGTGATGACTACAAAGACCGTCAGGATCGTCAACAGATCGTGGTTCATTTAGGTTACGCCTCAGGCGCGGCTGACTTCAGATTACTCCAAAATGACGGAGCCGTCAGCCGTCCGCAAGGCGGCGTAGCCTTAGCTGCCGGTTTCCGGGGTAGAGCTTTCCCGAAAAGCCTGGCGGCCGGCATCCACGGCGGCCTGGAACTGATCCACCTGGCGGCTGACAACCTGGCGGCCGCGATCGGCCATCTGGGTGACCGACTGGCGCAGCTCGCTGCTTTTGCGGGTCACCGCGTTGCGGCTGTCTTCCGCTTTTTTGCCCAGCATTTCGCGAGTCTCATCCCCGGAACGCGGAGCGTAGAGCACCCCGATCGCGGCGCCCAGCCCCACTCCCGTTAAAAACCACAATGCGCGTGAACTAGCCATGATTGTCGTCTCCTTTGCAAATTGCCGGTTATGGAGCGGCTGAAGGGAAGAACTCCCTCTTCTGCCTATTCTATGCCCGATGCCGCCGCATGGCAAAACGCGGCCGGCTAAAGAAGCGATGATCCGCGAGCCATAGAGTTTGCATGGGCGGCGGCCTTCAGCGAAAAGCCGCCTTGCCGCGGCGCTGGCGATGAAAGGTGATGGCGAAGCGATGCGCCTCGTCGCGCACCTGCTGGATCAGGTGCAACACCGGGGAGTGCCGGTCGAGAATCACGGGAGCATCTTCGCGGCCGGGGAGATAGAGAATTTCTTCGCGTTTGGCCAGGCTGGCGATGGGCAGCATGGAAAGTCCAAGCTGCTCCAGCCCCCGCTGGGCGGCGTGGAGCTGGCCGATGCCGCCATCAATCAAGACCAGATCGGGCAGCGGCGCGCCCTCGCGCAATCGGCGGCGATAGCGGCGCGTGACGACCTCTTCCATGGCCCGGAAATCATCAATGCCCGCGACCTCGCGGATGATGAATTTACGGTAGTCGGATTTCTTCATCCTGCCTTTTTCCCAGACCACCATGGCGGCCACCGTCTCGGCACCCTGGAAGTGGGAAATATCAAAGCACTCGATGCGTTCCGGAAGACCGGGCAAGGCCAGAGCGTCGCGCAGACCCTGCTGGACCAGACGCGCCGCCGGGGCGGCGAGACGGAAACGATGCTGAAACGAATGGCGGGCGTTCCGGGCGGCCCACTCGACCAGCCCGCGCTTGGGGCCGCGGCGGGGCAGAAGCAGCTCGACGGCATGGCCGGACTGCTCGCGCAAGAGGGTTTGCAGCTCTGCGCGGCCCGCGAAATCGGCCGGCAGCAGAATCGCCGCCGGCACATAGCTCTGGCCGACGTAGAGCTGGCCCAGAGCCGCCGTCACCAGCGGATCGAGAGGAGAAGTTCCGGCCGCATCATCAGAGCCGGAGGCAGGAGATGGAAGATCTTCGGGGACGGGCGGATCGGGCAGCTCTTCCCAGAAATATTCGCGCCGGTCCACGGCGCGGCCGCCGCGCAGATGAAACAGGTTCAGCGCCGCGCGGTCCTGCTCGCGATAAAAGCCGATCACGTCGGTATCGGCGCCTTCGGCGCTGGCCAGCTTTTGCTTTTGCTCGAGATCTTCGACCACCTGCGCCAGATCGCGCAGCATGGCGGCTTGCTCGAATTGCTCGGCGGCGGCGGCATCGTCGCGCCGGCGCCGCAACTGGCGCAACAGTTCCTGGCGCCGGCCGCCGAGGAACAGCCGCACATCTTCCACCGCCCGCTGATATTGCGCATCGGTGGTCAGGCCGGGCACGCAGGGGCCCTGGCAGCGCTGGATGTGGAACTCAAGACAGGGCCGGGGGTGGGGGCGAGTCAGGTCCACCCGGCAGGAGGGCACGCGAAAATGCTTATGGATCAGATGCAGCGTGCGCCAGGCCAGGCCGGCGGGAAAATAGGGTCCGAAATATTCGGCTCCGTTTTTTTGCAGCCGGCGGGTGACGTAAACGCGGGGATATTTTTCGCGGGTCAGGGTGATATAGGGATAGGTTTTATCGTCGCGCAGCAGAATATTGAAGCGCGGCTGATGCTGCTTGATGAGATTGTTTTCGAGCGCCCAGGCTTCCGGTTCGTTGGCCACCAGAATGGTTTCCAGCCGCGCGGCTTCGCGCACCAGCGAGCCCGTGCGGGCTTCTTCCAGACGGCCTTCGAGAAAATAGCTGCGCACCCGCGCCTTCAGATTGCGCGCCTTGCCTACGTACAAGGCGCGGTCTTCGGCGTCACGGAAAATGTAGACGCCGGGGGATTCGGGAAGCTGACGGACTTGTTCCTGCCAATCCATTGCCGATATTTTTATTTTGCCTCTTTCCGGAAAACGGCGTGGAATTCATGGCGAGACCACGAAATTTATACCAGACCGGCTGAGCGCCAATGATTCATTAATTATTAAAGCAATTCGTGAATAATCATTCCTATATTGCTGATAAATATAGATTTTTATATTTTTAATTTAATTCATCTTTCGCCTTTCCCGCAATGGCCAACCGCGTGCAGGAATGATGATTTCAGACTACACGGCCGTGGAACCCAACAGGAGGGTGATGATGAAAACCAAAATAATTCTGAGTGCCCTGGGCGGCATTTCGCTGGCGCTGGCCGGTGGCTGCACCACGAAAGGCTATGTACGCAAGCAAACCGAGCCGCTGGTGAACCATATCAACCGCCTGGACCGGGAAACGGCCAAAAATATGGCGGATCTGAAGCGCGTTAACCGCACCACCACGGCGGGCGTACAGCAGGCCAACGCCAATTCGCAAACGGCGCTGCAGCAGGCGCAGTCGGCGCAAAGCCAGGCCCAGCGGGTTTCACGGCAGCTGGACCAGACCGGGCAGCAGATTCATTCGCTGGCTTCGACGCTGGCCAACCTCAACCAATATACGGTCAGCAAACGGCAGGTGGTGCACTTTGGATTTAACAAATGGAATCTGACCGCCGATGCACGGGCGAAACTGGACCGGGTGGTCGGCCTGATGCAACAGAATCCGCACACCATCGCCACGCTGAAAGGCTATACCGACTGGACCGGCCCCGCCACATACAATCTGAAGCTCAGCCAATGGCGCGCGGATTCGGTGGTGCGTTATCTCGAAGGCCACGGCATCGGCGCGTACCGAATTTTCATGATCGGCCTGGGCAAGCATCAGTATGTGGCCAGCAACCGCACCCTGTCCGGGCGTGAGGCCAACCGCCGGGTTCAGGTCACGGTGCTGACGAATAGCCTGGGCCAGGCGGAGCAGCCGCAAGCCACATCCACGCCGGCTTCCAGCGGCCAGCCGCAATAGAGAAGGTGTCAGCGCCACTCTTTTTACATGGCATTTCCAGCGTTCGGCCCCGATGGAGCATTACACTGGAGCCATGAGGCGCAGAAACCTGGCGCGGGGCCTGGGGATGGCATTGCTGATGGCCGGGGCGGCGGCGGGGCAAAGCATTTATCCGCCGGCGCATCCGGGGCCGCAGCTGCCAGCGCAAAAGCCGGGAGTTCAGCCGGCGGCGGCGAACAAGCTTCCCCCGCCGAAGGCTCGAAGCCGCTCTCTTTCGCCCACGGCGCGGGCCAATTCCCTGCCCGGCCAGCAGTTCCGGACGGCGCCGCGTCCCAATGCCGATTTCAACCCCACCGAGTCCAGACACGACCTGAAGGTGGGAAATTTTTATTACAACCTGGGCAATTACGTGGGAGCGCTGTCGCGTTACCGGGCAGCGTTTCGCCACGATCCACATAATGCCCAAGGGCTGTACCGCTGCGGCCAGGCGGCGAAAAAGATGAAGCTGTGGCAGGCCGCGCGGAATTACTTTCAGCTTTATTTAAAAAAATTTCCGCGCGGGCGAAAATGGAAAGCGGCCGGCAAACAGATCCGCAAACTCAACCGGCGGCTTGCGCGCTTCCGCAAACACAAATAAGCAGCGCGGCGATGAAACCGTGGCGGGGCCATGCACGCTTCACGCTGGTTCAGGCGCGGGATTCTTCCAAGGCCCATTCGATCCAGGGAAACAGAGCTTCAAGGTCGGAGGTTTCCACCGTGGCGCCGGCCCAGATGCGCAGACCGGGAGGAGCGTCGCGGTAAGCGCCCAGATCGAATCCGGCTTTTTCCTGTTCGAGCCGGGTGACGATTTTTTTCGCCAGAGCGGCCTGCGCTTCCCGCTCCCAGGATTGAAAATCGGCGGCGAATTTCAGGCAGACCGAGGTATTGGAGCGCGTCCGCTGCGCCGCGGCCAGGAACTGAAAATGGGGAAAGCCGGCCAGCCAGCGCTCAATCGCGGCCAGATTGCGCCGGCTGCGGGCGATCAAACCGGAAAGACCGCCCACGCTTTCCGCCCAGCGCAGGCCATCGAGGGCGTCTTCCACGGCCAGCATGGAAGGCGTATTGATGGTATCGGCCTCGAAGATGCCCGCGATCAGTTTTCCGCCCGAGGTGAGGCGGAAGAGCTTGGGCAAAGGCCATTGGGGTTTGTAGCTTTCAAGCCGGGCCACGGCGCGCGGGCTCAAGGCCAGCATGCCGTGCGCCGCTTCCCCGCCCAGAACTTTTTGCCAGGACCAGGTCACGACATCCAGCCTGGGCCAGTCGAGCGGCATGGCGAAGGCGGCGGAGGTAGCGTCGCAAATGGTGAGGCCCTGGCGATCGGCGGGGATCCAATCGGCATGAGGAACGCAGACGCCCGACGTGGTGCCATTCCAGGTAAAGACGCAGTCGCGATCGGGCTGGTACTGATGCAGATCGGGAAGCTGTCCATAATCGGCGCTCATGACCCGGGTGTCGGACAACTTGAGCTGCCTGATGATGTCGGTAACCCAGCCCTGGCCAAAACTTTCCCAGGCAAACACGTCCACGCCGCGCGGGCCCAGCAGCGACCAGAGAGCCATCTCAACGGCCCCGGTATCGGAGGCGGGCACGATGCCCAGCTTGTAGTCGTCTGGAATGCCCAGGATTTGCCGGCTGCGGGTAATCACTTCCTGCAGGCGCTTTTTACCCGCGCCGGCCCGGTGCGAACGGCCCACCAGAGCGGATTCCAGCGCCGCCAGCGACCAGCCGGGACGCTTGGCGCATGGGCCGGAGGAAAAACACGGGTTTTGAGGACGAACCGCGGGCGGAGCAAGCCTGGTCAGAGTCGGCATGCTTCCAGAATAACGCGGCACAGCCGATTTGCCGAAGCGAGCGGCGGAGCCGCTTTTTTACTTTACCGTTTCAGCGTCCGGCCACTGAATCAAGCCGCCAGGGAATCTTTTATCCAGGCTTTATCCTGCTGGAAACGCTGGCGGAGCCGGGGAAAACTCAACAAACCCGCGCGCAGGCCACGCAGGGCGGAAACCAGCAGACCCATGGCAATGATGCCGTAGATGACGCCCACGACCAATGATGACCAGCCCCAACTGTGAATGCCGGCATTGATCAGCGCCACCAGCGCCACGGTGAGAAAAAAGAAGCCGAATAGGCCCAGCAGCATGGCCAGGCCGAGCTTCATGGCGATCTGACGTGCCTGATTCGCTTTTTCGCCGGCCTCGGCCAGCGCCAACCGGCCGTAGTCCCTGACATAATCTTCAATTTCGGCCCAGAACTGGCGCAATAAGCCAGGCGCAGCGAGCCGGGGAGCCGGGTTTTGGGCAGGATCATTCACCGGCGTGGAAGATAAGGGTATGACCATAGATTCAGCCTCCGCCCTTTCAATGGACAGCGCGCGGGCCGGCAAAGGATGCCTCAGCCCGCGCTCCGAGAAATCATGCGGCAAGGCTAACTTTGACGCTGCTGATGGCGCGCGCGATGCATGAGAAAAACCAGCGGCGCAGCCAGGAAAAAGCACCAAGCCATGAGATGAAAGGCATCGAGATAGCTCATCACCGAGGCTTGCTGCCGGATTTGGGCATAGAGCAACGCCAGGGCATGGCGGCCGGCGCTGAAGGGCGATAAGCCGGAAGATTGCAGGCGCGCCGCCAGCGCCGCCCGCTGTTGGCGGAAAACCGGATTATAAGGATTGAAAGCCGGCGTCAGGCGCACCTGGTGAAACTGCGCGCGGCGGGCCAGCAGCGTAGCCGCGACCGAGATGCCGACGCTGGCGCCGAGATTGCGCAACAGCGAGGTAATGCTCACGGCAAAGCCCATTTCTTCGTTGGGAATGGGATCCACGGTGAGCGTGCTCATCGGGACAAAGGTAAAGGCCAGCGCGGCGCCCATGACTAACTGCGGCCAGAGCAAATTCATATAGCCGGTGTCGAGATTCATGTGGGAAAACATGAGCAGGCCCACGCCCGCGCCGATGAAACCGGCGAAGAGCAGCCAGCGCGAATCCCAGGCGCGGCCCAGCAGATAGCCCGCCACCGGCATGAGCAGCATTGAGCCCAGGCCGCGGGGACTGGTCCAGATGCCGGCCTGGAGGGGGCTGAAGTTGAGCAATTGCTGCATGAAGAGCGGCAGCAGCACCAGGCTGCCGAACAGCACAAAACCCAGCACCGCGCCCAGACTGGCGCCGACCGCGAAGCTGCGGTAGCGCAGCAGATGCAAATGAACAATGGGATGGCGAACGGTGAGCTGACGCCAGACAAACAGCAGCAGCATCACCACGGCAATGACGCCAAGCGTGACAATGAAACGCGAGCCAAACCAATCATCTTCCTGGCCCTTGTCGAGCATGATCTGCAGCGCGGCGATGCCCAGGGCCAGCAAGCCCAGACCCCAGCCGTCAATTTTGCCCTGCCGGCGCAGGTAATGCGGATCGTGAATATAGGCATAGACCATGGACCAGCTATAAATTCCCACGGGCAGGTTGATAAAAAACACCCAACGCCAGTTAAAATCGGCCGTCAGCCAGCCGCCCAGGGCGGGCGCCAGAATCGGCGCCGCCACGATGCCGGCGCCCCACAGCGCCATGGCTTTGCCGCGCTCTTCGCGGGGAAAGGTTTCGAGCAGAATGGCGCGGCTGAGCGGCTGCAGAAAGCCGCCGCAGGCGCCCTGCGCCACGCGGAAAGCGACCAGCCAGGGCAGGGTTGGCGCCAGGCCGCATAACAGGCTGGCGGCGGTAAAGCCGCCGATCGAGAGCATCAGCAAATGCCGCCGGCCAATGCGGCTGGCCAGCCAGCCCGCCATGGGCAGCACGATGGCGTTGGCCACCAGATAGGAAGTCAATACCCAGGTTGCCTGCTCGACCGGGGCGGAAAGATTGCCGGCGATATAGGGCAGGCTGACGTTGACCACCGAGGTATCGAGCAGCTCCATAATGGCCGCCGACATCACCGCCAGGGCGATGATCCAGCGCTGTCTCGACAGCCGATACGAAGCGGCGGCGTCCGGCGACAGTGGCGGTGGATTCCATGTCATGCGTGAAAGCAAAACGGCTCAACGCAGCGATGCGAAGTTTGTCCCGCGGCTTTACTTAATGGGCGGAGACGGCGCGGCCGGCCTTCGGCCGGTGCATCAGCCAGATCAACGGCACCATGCAGAAAAAGATGATGGCAAACAGGTAAAAACCATCCAAGTAGCTCAACAGCGAAGCCTGCTGGCGCAACCCGCCGTAAAGCATGGCGAGGGCTTGTCCGTGAGCCACGCTGGGGCTGGCGCCGGCATGCTGAGCCAGCAATTGCGTCCGCTGGAGAGCCTGACGCACGCGCGGACTGTAAACATTCAGGCTGGCGTCCAGGCGCTGCTGATGAAATTGAGCCCGCCGCGCCACCAGCGTGGTGGCAAACGAAATGCCCATGCTGCCGCCCAAATTACGCATGAGATTGAACAGGCTGGTGGCATTGCCCATTTCATGATTGGGAACCGGGTCCATGGTCACCGTGGTCAGCGGCACGAAGACAAACGCCATGCCCGCGCCCTGTATGAGCTGGGGCCAGAAGATGTTCCAGGTTCCGGAATTCAGGTTAAAAAGCGAAAAGGCATAGAGCGCGCCGCCGGCGGTGATGAAGCCCACCGCCAACAGCCGGCGCGCATCCCAGCGGCGGCTGAGCAGAATGCCGGTAATGGGCATGAAGATGAGCGAGCCCAGGCCGCGGGGACTGGTCCAGATGCCGGCCGCCAGCGAGGTGTAGTTGAGCAGCGTCTGTAAAAACAGCGGCAGGATGACCAGACTGCCATAAAGGATAAAACCCAGCAGGGTCATCAGCAGGACGCCGGTGGCATAGGTGCGGTTTTTGAAGACGCGCAGATGGACGATGGGATCACGCGCCCACAATTCCCGGATGACAAACGCCACCAGCCCTCCCACCGCGACGATGGCCAGCAGGATAATGAAATGCGAGCCAAACCAGTCATCCTCCTGGCCCCTATCCAGCATGATCTGCATCGCGGAAATGCCGACGGCCAGCAGACCCAAACCCCAGAAGTCCACCTTGCCCTTGCCCGGCTTGATATACGAAGGATCGAACAGATAGAGCTGGGTCATGATCAGGCTGGCAATGCCGATGGGCAGGTTGATATAGAACACCCAGCGCCAGGAATAGGCATAGGTCAGCCAGCCGCCGAGCGTGGGACCCAGGATCGGCGCCACCACAATGCCCATGCCCCAGAACGCCATGGCCTTGCCGCGCTGATCGGGAGGAAATGTCTCCAGCAGCACCGCCTGCGAAATCGGCTGCAAACAGCCGCCGCTGGCGCCCTGGATTATCCGGAACGTGATCAGCAGCGGGAGGGTGGGAGCGATGCCGCATAAAAAGCTGGCCAAGGTGAAGAGCGAGACCGCTATCATCAGCAGGCGCTTGCGGCCGAACTGATTGGCCAGCCAGCCGGTGATGGGCAGCACGATGGCGTTGGCCACCAGGTAGGAGGTCAGCACCCAGGTGGCTTCATCCACGGTGGCCGAAAGCGAGCCCGCGATATGGGGCAGGCTGACATTGACCACGGAAGTGTCGAGCACCTCGAGAAAGGTGCTGAGCATGACCGCGGTGGCCACAATCCAGGGATTGACCCGCGGATGGCCGTGCGGAGAGAGCGGAGCTGATGAGGACGAATCCGGCATGACAGCGAATGAGTGAAAAAAAGCCCGTGGCCGCGCGGCAATGAAAACAGCGCCGGCTTAAGGCAGCGATGCGCCCGGCGCCAGAGCGCCGGTCTGGGCCGTAATTTTGACGCGGGGATCCATGCGGTTGGTGTACACCGTGGTCTCAACCGAGAAGCCGGGACGCAGGCGATGGATATGCTGGCCGGGATCGAAGAGGATTTTTACCGGCACGCGCTGCACCACCTTGACATAGTTGCCGGTGGCGTTCTCGGGCGGCATGAGGCTGAATTTTTCACCGGTGGCCGAGCCGATGGATTGCACATAGCCGCGGAAATCCTGACTGAAGGCATCCACATGGATGCTCACTTTTTCTCCCGGGCGCATGTTTTGCAGATCGGTTTCCTTGTAGTTGGCCGTGACCCAGATGTTATGCACTGGAATGACGGCCATCACGGGCTGGCCCACGCCCAACCGCTCGCCCAATTCCACGGTTTTATCGCCGATCCGGCCCGCCGTGGGCGCGCGCAGCACGGTGTAAGACAAATTCAGCTGCGCCCGCGCCACCGCCGCTTGCGCGGCCCGCACCGCGGCGCGGGCGCTGGCGGCGGCGGCGCGGGCCATGGCGAACTGCTGCGGCCCGGCG
>JAKAZV010000144.1 GCA_021826505.1 Acidobacteriota bacterium
GAGTAAGCCGTCGCGGGCATCGGCTCGCTCCGGAGTCGCGGCCAGCACCAACCCGCCGGGCAGGCGCGCGGGCACGTCTTTCAAGCTGTGCACGGCAAGATCAATGCGCTTCTCGAGCAGAGCTTCTTCCAGTTCTTTGGTGAATAATCCTTTACCGCCGGCATTGGCCAGCCAGGGGGATGTGCTGCGGTCGCCGCTGGTGGTAATGGGAATCAGTTCGGCATCCATGCCGCGCGTTTGCAGCTGGTCGCGTACCCATCCCGCCTGCCACAAGGCCAGCTTCGAGCCGCGGGTGCCGATGCGAAACGGGGTTTGAATGCCTTCAGGATTCGACATCGTGGATGGCTTCATCGGCCTTAGTGGCTTCCGGCGTTAAATCAAACAGCCGCTCCGCCATTTCGATCAATCCGGCACTTTGCCCATCGGCGGCGGCCTGCCGCAGTCCAGCCAGTGGCGCATGCAGCCATTTGCGCATCAGGCCCTGGGTTAAGTCGTCCAGCGCCTGTTCCTGTTCCGGGGTCAACCCACCCAGGCGGGCGCGCAGCCGCTGCAGTTCCCGTTGGCGCAGATCTTCCGCTTTGGCCTGCAAGGCTCGTAAGGTGGGCGTCAGATCGCGCGAGTGCAGCCGGCGCAGATATTTATCCACTTCTTCTTCGGTTTGAATTTCGGCCCGCGCGGCGGCGCGCTGGCGCTGTTCGCGATGGCGGTCGAGCTCGACCCGCAAATCGTCCACGTTATACAAAAACGCGTTCTCAAGCGAATGGATGGCGGGGTCGAGAATGCGGGGCACGGATAAATCCAGCAGCAGCACCGGACGCTGCCGGCGCGCATGCAGGACAGCCGCCATCCGCGCCCGATCCAGCACATAGCCATCCGCCTGAGCGCAGGCCAGCACAATATCAGCTTCCGCGGTCCGGCGGAGAATCTCATCCCAGCCCAGGCTTTCGCCTTCCAGTTCCCGGGCCAACGCCTGCGCCCGTTCGCGGGTGCGGTTGGCAATCAGCAGCCGGCGCGCGCCTTGCCGGCGCAGATACCGCGCCGCCAATTGCCCCATCTTTCCGGCGCCCAGCAGCAGCACGGTTTTGTCGCGCAGGGAGCCGAAAATTCCGCCGGCCAGATCCACGGCGGCATGGCCGAGAGATGCGGAAGCGCCGACCAGTTCGGGATCGCCGCGCAGCCTTTTGGCCACACTGAAGGCTCGCTGCAGCGCCGACTCCAGTTCGGGGTGCATCAGTCCGGCCCGATGCGAAGCCTGATAGGCCTGTTTAACCTGGCCCAGGATCTGCGGTTCGCCCACCCAGCGTGAATCCAGGCTGGCGCAGACGCGAAAGATATGGCGCACTGCGGCGCGGCCGCGGTATTCATAAAAATGTTCAGCCGCGATCTCGATCGCATGGCCGGCGGCGCAGGGCAGCAGCGCGGCTAACTGACCGGCGTCGGGTTGGCCGGCCAGCCAGATTTCGAGCCGGTTGCAGGTGGATAAAAGCAAGGCTCCCTCCACCCCCGGCGCCTCGGCCAGCCGGGCCGTGCCGCGGGCCGGATCGGCGTCGAGCGGCGCGGCCCGCTCCCGCACATCCACCGCCGCGGTATGGTGGCTCAGGCCATAGACCACCAGCGCCGGCTCCGGCGCGGCATCAGGGCGGATGGGTGCGGGGTTGGGATTCATCGCACGAAATCATGCAGCCGGCTGAAGCTGCTGGCCATCCAGGTCGCCACAGCGGCGAGAAAACAGACAATGGTAAACCAGGCCGCCCGCCGGCCGCGCCAGTGCGCCGCCCAGCGGCCAAACAGCAGAATCAAATAGAGCCCCCAGGTCATCAGCGCCAGGACGATTTTGGGGTCGCTCAGCCCGGCCCGGCCCCACTGCAATCCGGCCCGGTAAAATCCGATCAGCAGTCCGATCGTCAGCAGGGGAAAGCCGCTCAAGAGCGACACGTAGGTCAGCCGGTCGAGGGTTTCCAGCGGGGGCAGACGCCAGCCCAGATTGGCGGGGTGCTGTTTCAGGCTGCGCTCGGCCCACAGATAAAGCATGGCGCAGGCCACCGCCAGGGTCAGGCCCACAATGCCAAGAAAACTGAGGGTGACATGCCAATAGATCCAGACATTATCAATGCCCGGGCCCGCATGCAGCAGCGGGGTATGGGCCGCGCCCGCCGGTCCATAAATTGAAGTAAAGGTTAAAAGAAAAACCAGCGGCAGCAACAGCAGCGAAAGCCCGCGCGGAGAGTAGACCCGGTACACCAGCAAAAATGCGCCCGTCAGCATCAGCGCCAGCAGGTTGGCCGCCTCGCTGTATTGGGTAATGGGAAAATGTCCGGCGGCCACGCCCATCTCGACCACGCTGACGAACTGAAAAATAAAGCCCGCCACCATCAGCCGCCGCGAAATCAAAAAGGCGCGTTCCGCGTGCCGCCGCCACAGCAGTGCGAGCGCAACAATCAAACCCAGACTGTAGAGGCTTAAGGCGACCCGTTCCCAAAATAAGCTCATGAATGAGGAAAACTCCGGGATCATCCAGATGGCTTTATGCTATTTCACGCCACTTTTTATTATAAAGAACGCAATGAGCGATTTCATGCCGAATCGCGGCGCCGGGGGCTGATATAATTGAACTTTTCCAAAATAAATGAAAATTCATGAATTTCAGGGCAAATCGCTGCTCGCCGGCTATGGCGTAGCCGTGCCGCGGGGCGAAGTGGCAACTACGGCCGAGCAGGCCGCCGGGATTGCGCGCAAGCTCGGGGGCAAGGTGGTGGTCAAGGCGCAGATTCACGCCGGCGGCCGCGGCCAGGGCGGCGGGGTCAAACTGGCGGAAAATGCCGAGGAAGCGCGCGCCGTCGCCGCGCGGATTCTGGGCATGACGCTGGTCACCAAGCAGACCGGGCCGCAGGGCCAGCGGGTGCGTTCGGTGCTGGTGGAAGAAACGCTGCCGATTGCGCGCGAGCTCTATCTGGGCATCGCCGTGGACCGCGCCGCCGCCCAACCGGTGCTCATGGCCTCGGCCGCGGGCGGTATGGAGATTGAGGAAGTCGCCGCCCGCGATCCCCATGCCATCCTGCGCCAGGCATTCGATCCCGATCGCGGCTTGCCCGCCTATGCCGCCCGCCGCCTCGCCTTCGCGCTGGACATTCCCGTGCCCGCGCTGGGCAAGGCCGTCGCCATCATGCAGGCGCTGGCGCGGGCTTTCAGCGGACTCGATGCCTCGCTGGCGGAGATCAACCCGCTGGTGCTCACGACCGATGACCGGCTGGTCGCCCTCGACGCTAAACTCAACCTCGACGACAACGCGCTTTACCGCCATCCCGAGCTGAAGGCGCTGCGCGACGAAAACGAGGAATCGCCGCTTGAGGTTGAAGCCAGCCGCTTTAATCTCAACTACATCAAGCTCGAGGGCAACGTCGCCTGCATGGTCAACGGCGCCGGCCTGGCCATGGCCACCATGGATATCATCCAGTATGCCGGCGGCCGGCCCGCCAATTTTCTTGACGTCGGCGGCGGCGCCAGCCGAGAGCAGGTCAAACAGGCTTTTCAGATCCTGCTCAAAGACCCCAGCGTGCGCGCCATCCTGATCAATATCTTCGGCGGCATTCTGCGCTGCGACACGCTGGCGACCGGCGTGGTTGAGGCGGCGCGGGAAGTGCAACTCAAGCTGCCGCTGGTCATCCGCATGGAAGGCACCAATGTGGAACAGGGGCGGCAGATTCTGGAACAATCCGGGCTCGCCATCACGGTGGCTCAAGGCATGCGCGACGCGGCGGAAAAAGTGGTCGCCGCGGCAGGCAAATAGCGAGTTCTTACAACATTATGAGCATCCTGGTTGACAAACATACCCGTGTCATTGTTCAGGGCATCACCGGCCGTGAAGGCGCCTTCCATGCCCGCCAATGCCGCGATTACGGCACGCAGATCGTGGGCGGCGTCACCCCGGGCAAAGGCGGAACACTCCACGAAGGCCTGCCGGTTTTCAACCTGGTGAGCCAGGCGCGCCAGGCCACCGGCGCGAACGCCAGCCTGATTTTTGTGCCGCCTCCGTTTGCCGCCGACGCCATCGAGGAAGCCGCCGATGCCGGCATCGAGCTGATCGTCTGCATCACCGAAGGCATTCCCGCCCTGGACATGGCCCGCGCCTGGGAGCGGGTGCGCCGCACATCCTCCCGCCTGATCGGCCCCAACTGTCCGGGCATCATCACCCCGGGCCAGGCCAAGCTCGGCATCATGCCGGCTTCGATTCATCGCCCCGGCTCAATCGGCATCGTCAGCCGCAGCGGCACCCTGACGTATGAGGCCGTGCATCAGTTGACGCTGCTGGGGCTGGGGCAGTCCACCGCCATTGGGATTGGCGGCGATCCCATCATCGGCACCACGCACCGTGACGCCATACGCATGTTTCACGAAGACGCCCAGACCGAAGCCATCGTCATGATCGGCGAAATTGGCGGCTCCGGCGAGGAAGAAGCCGCCGCCTTCATCGCGCAACAGGTCAAAAAGCCGGTGGTCGGCTTTATTGCCGGACAAACCGCGCCGCCCGGCCGCCGCATGGGCCATGCCGGCGCCATCATTTCGGGCGGGCAGGGAACCGCCGCGGCCAAAATGGAGGCCATGCAAAAGGCCGGCATTCACGTCTGCCAGAGTCCGGCCGATATCGGCGCCACGGTGGCCCGGGTTCTCGGCCGCGCCTGAGGGATGGCTATAAAAACAGCCGTGCCGGATTCATCTTCCTGTCACGGTTTGAGTTTCGCGGCCCAGGAGAAATTTTTATGGAACGCACACTGACCATTTTTAAACCCGATTCCGTCGCCGCCGGCCACGCCGGCCAGATGCTGGGCCAGATCGAAGCCGCCGGCTTTCGCCTGCGGGGACTCAAGCGCCTGTGGCTGAGCCCGGCCCAGGCCGAAAGCTTTTATCAGGTCCACCGCGAACGGCCATTTTTTGGCGGCCTGGTCAAGTTTATGACCGAAGGTCCGGTGATCGTGGCCGCGCTGGAAGCCGAGCAAGCGGTGACCCGGCTGCGCGAGCTGATGGGCGCCACCGACCCGGCCAAGGCCGCGGTCGGCACACTGCGCAAGCAGTTTGCGACGAATATCGAGCGCAACGCCATTCATGGCTCCGATTCGCCGGAAAACGCCCGCATCGAAATCGCCTTTTTCTTTGCCGGATGTGAACTACTTTAGAATCAACGGAA
>JAKAZV010000145.1 GCA_021826505.1 Acidobacteriota bacterium
CAGTGCTGGCGCCGGTGTTCTACGGCAATCACATCCACCACCAAGCCAGCATCAGCCTTTTCATTCAATTCGACAAACTCACTGGCTGCTGTGGCGCCCACAGTCTGGCCGAAGTCTATGCCACACTCACGCGAATGCCCGGCAAACATCGCATCAGCGCAGACCAGGCCATGCTATTTATCGGAAGCGTACGCGAACGACTTTCGATCATAGCTCTCACCGGCAACGAATACGCTGATGCGCTACAAACCGCCGCCACGCGCGATATTGTTGGCGGCGGCATATATGATGCCTTGCTCGCATATTGTGCCCGCAAAGCCCAAGCGGAAGTCATCTATACGTGGAACACACGCCATTATTCACTCTGCGCTCACGAAGTGGTCCAGCGCATACAGACACCCAAATAGAGTGAACGGCGCGGCCATTTTTCCTGTCAGGCGAGGCAACACAACAGGCCCAGGATTAATCGAGCGGCATGAGCCAGGCGCCGGGCAGAGCGCCGAAGACCGCGGCGAGGGGCAAAACCGGATTGGATGCGGCGGAAGCGGCGGCCGTGATCTCGGCTCCGGTCCAGAGATTGCGCCAGCGCAAAGGCGCGGCCGCGGGCAGCTCGATGCCTCCCGCGACGCCGGCGTTCCAGCACAGTTCGTCGTGATCAGATAAGTATCCGCGCAGGCGCAGCGGCGCGGCGGCGATCAGCCAGTGGGCGCCGTGACGGCGGGCGAAGGCGCAAACGGGCAGCTCGCCGGAGACCGGGAGGGGAAGATATTCTCCCGGCTGAAATAATTGCGGCCAGGCGCGCCGGGTCTCAAGCGCGCGCCAGGTGAGATAGAGCTTGAGTTTGCCCGAGCGCCAGTCCAGCCGCCAGGCGCGCAGGGCCGCGGCGAGATCCGTTGCCGCGGCGGAGCGGATTTCTTCCAGCCAGCGCGCGCGCAGATCGAAATCAACGGGAGCGCGGTTGTCGGGATCGACCAGGTGAAAATCCCAGAGCTCGCAGCCCTGGTAAAAGTCGGGCACGCCGGGAGCGGCGCATTTGAGGGTGAGCTGGGCCAGCGAAGCTGCCGCCGCCGGCCGGGCGATGAGATTAAAGAAGACTAAAAAATCACGCAGGAAATCCGTATCCAAAGCGGAAGAGGGCAGCAGGCCGGCGGCAAAGCTTTCCACTGCGGCCTCGTAATCAGGGTCGGGGGAATGCCAGCGGGTCAAGCGTTTGGATTCGCGGGCCGCCTTCAGGGCGGCGGCGGAAAGGCGGGCAGGCAAGCCGGGCATTTCCGCGGGATCGAGCGGCCAGCAGGCCAGCAGGGTCTGGTAAATCCAGTATTCGAGGCCGCGGCCGGGCGCGGGAACGCCGCGCGTGTGCCGACGCAGTCCGCGGTTGAGCCTGCGCCAGCGCAGAACATGGCGCTGCCATTCGGAAGCGAATTCGGTGAGCAGATTAAGCCGCGCGCGGGCATCTTCGCCGCGTTTCGTATCGTGCGTCGCGGTGGCATTCAAACCGAGCGGCATGCGCGCCAGGCGATGCCGCATGCGGTCATGAAAGGCCGCGAGCGAAATTGGCGGCAGGCCGGGGTCGCCGCCGACTTCGTTTTGCGACAGCAGCCGGGCGTAGTGATAAAAAGCCGTGTCTTCCAGGCCTTTGGCCTTGACCGGCCCGGTCCATTGCTGCCAATGGCGCAGCCACTCGCGGGCTGGGCGCTGGGCGGGAAGCAGCGAAGGAGCGAAAAGAATGGGATGCAAAAAATCCATCACCGCCCGGCGCGGCGCCTGAGCCGCGGCCGGCGCGCGGGTCAGTTCCAGTTCCGCATGCCGCCAGGCGGTTTGCCAGGCGCGGCGATCGGCTTCATCGGCCTGGCCAGAACGGTAATAGGTGCGGTATTGCGGCAAGCCCACCGTGAGATCGGTGAGCACCGCGGTGACGGCCGCGGGGTTGAGACTTTCCGCGCCCGGCAACCGGCGCAACTGGCGGCCCAGGCGGCGGAATTCGCCGGCAAACAGGGCGGCGATCATATCGCGCTGGCGCGCCGCGGCCAGCGTGGCGTAGTCCTGCCGCAGGCGGGTAAAACGCGCATGAATCGCTCCCAACTGCTCCCAGCCGGGGCGGGACAGCCAGAGATCGTTCAGATCGTTGAGAAATTCATAACCGGTGGTTCCGGCCACCGGCCAGCCGGCGGGCAGGTCTTCGGAGCGGGCCAGGATTTTTTCGACCACGATATAGGGCGCATGATCGCCGCGGGCGTTCCGCAAAGCCTGAGCGAGCCGGTCCAGATATTCACCGGGATCGAAGAGGCCATCCACATGATCCACGCGCAGGCCCCAGAGTTGTTTTCGCCGCGCCGCGCCGAGCACCCAGGCGTGGGTGGCCTGAAAGACTTCGGCGCGTTCCTGGCGCAGGCCGATGAGGTGATTCAGGCCGAAGAAGCGGCGATAGTTGACGCGCTGGCCGGCGGCGCGCCAGTGCCAGAGCTGATAGGGCTGCAGATGCAATAAACGCAGCCAGGCGCGGACCAGCTCGGGCGGGCGCGGGCGGGCATTCCATTGCGCCAGCGCGAAGCGGCTCCATTCGCGCAGCACCGCGTCCGGGGAGGCGGCGAGGCGCTGCTTGAGCGCGGCAAATTCCCAGCGCGCCGGCTCATCGAGCGCGTCGCGGCGGCCCAGACGGCGCAGGGCCAGCAACAGTTCTTCCACCTGGCGCGGGCGGGGCGGAGGCGGCACAGCCGCTTTTTCTTTAGGCGAAACAATATCGCAAATGCCCGGCCGAAGCCGGGGTTTGCGAACCCTGATGGAAGCTGGAATTTCATTTTCGTTCATAGGTGCGGGACCTGACAGGAAACCCCGCCCTTCGGCCTGCGAGCGCGTATTTGTACTGCCATGCGACTCGGCCGTGAACGCTCCAGGAGCGGAACGGGTCTGGGCGCGGCGTTCGGGGCCGGCCCAGGCCATGGCATAGGCAGCCAGAGCGAGCGGCCAGCGATGCTCGTAATAATGAATTTCCCAGCCCTCCGGGCCGGCGGCCAGCTGGATTTCGCCGGCTTGCAGGGCGGGGCGCAGGGGCTGGCCGAGCACCGGCAGGACCAGGGGCGAGAAACGGTGAGAGCGATCGCCGCTCCATTCCAGATCAAACCAGGAGGCGCTGAGCGATGCCGGCCCCAGTTCCAGAACCTCGCGCCAATAGGGGTTGGCCCAATCGGTGGCCATGTGGTTGGGAACAATGTCAAGGATCAGACCGAGACCCAGCGCGGCCAGAGTATGGGTCAGACGCTGCAATTCATTGGCTCCGCCCAACTCCGGATTGACGGTTTGCGGATCGGTGACATCGTAGCCATGCTGACTGCCGGGCCGGGCGGAGAGCACGGGCGAGGCATAAAGATGCGATATGCCCAGGCGCTGAAAATAACCGGCCTGACGGCTCGCCGCGGCGAAGCCCCAGGCGGGCTGGAGCTGGAGCCGGTAGGTAGCGGTCAAGCTATTCGTTGATTGCGGCGGGTTAATAGTGCTCAATTCAGAATTTTAGTCTTCGGGCAGGCGGAGGCGCAGCCATTCGGCGGCGCGGGCGGCCTCGGCCCGCCATTCGCGGGCCGAGGCATCGTCCTGAGAAGCGGCGGCGGGCCAGGCGGATTGCAGCAGAGCGAAGAGATCGTTTTCCGCCTGCCAGGTATCCACGGGGACGGGAAACTGGCGGACGAAGCCGGCCGCTTCCCGCAATGCGCGCATGCGGTCGCGATCCCGCGCGTGGCGGCGGGCGGCGGCGGCGGCTTCGGAGAGGCGATGCGAAAGCAAGGGCGCCAGGCGGGGAAAATCCACGTTCACGCCGGCGCGCTCGATTTCCCGCAATAAGGCCGTCAGGGAAGCCGGGGCGAGCGGATGGGCGCCCAGTTCCTGGCGCAGCGCGCCATAGAGCGAAAACTCCGCCGCCAGGCGCAGCCCCGGCGGGACGGGATTATGGCTGGCATGCAGGAAGAGCAGCAACGGGACATGGTGCTCATATAACTGGCGGTAGACGCGGTCGGTGTGATCGAGTTCCTGAGCCAGCACGCGCTCGAGCACCTCGTGCTGGGCCTCGCGAAAGAGCAGGTGAAGGGAATTTTCCGACCACCCCGACCAGGTTTGCAGCCGGCTGGAGACGGCGGCTAGATTGCCGCTGTTAAAAGCCTGCTCGATTTCAGAGGCATCGGGCAAGGCGGCGGATGCGGGCAGCACGCCGCCGGAAAAATTATGGGCGCCGCGATGCAACAAGCCGTAATGGAAGCAGGCGGATTCCCAGGTGATGCGGGAGCGCACTTCAACTTCGCCGAGGGCGAGACGGGTGTCGCCGGCGCGCCAGAGCCGGGCGTGGCGGCCGCGCAGGCGGTAGCAGGCATGCTCGCCGGGGGTCATGGCATGGTTGAGCAAAATGGTGACCCCGAACCAGACCGCCAGCGAAGAGGCGGGCACGCGGGAGGGCTCGACTAATTTTTCATAGACCTGACGGCCGTCGGGATAAAGCCCGGCATTGCCGGGGGCGGATTCGAGGGGATGCAGCAGCAGTTCCCGCCAGGCGCCGGGAAAAAGCCGGGAGGCCAATTCGACGGCGCGGGCGGCGTAGGCCAGCACCTGCGCGGTTTCGATGCCGGAAATATCGTCGAAAAACCAGCCGCAACTGGTGTACATGAGCATGGCCTGCCGCTGCAGCTCGAGCAGCTGGAGGCCTTCCGAGATGGTTTCGTCATCGCGGGCGGCAACCTGCGGATCCGTCGAAGCGGATGGGAGGGGATGAGCGTGGCGGGCGAAGAACTCGCGCACGCGCTGGGAGGAGCGGTCGAGCACGAGCTGAACGTAGGCGTTGCGGGCCTGCCAGGGATCGCGGAACAATTTTTGCGCCCGCGCCTCGAAGCGCGGGGCCAGAGCGTCGCGCAGACCATCGAGCGAGGCCCGCAGCGGGCCGCGCCAGCGCTGATGCCAGCCCGGCTGGCCGCCGGAGTTACAACCGCAGTCTGAACGCCAGCGTTCGACGCCATGGGCGCAGCTCCAGGAAGAATTTTCAATGAACTCCACTGCGTCCCGCGGGGGAAAGCGAGCCAGAAACTCGGCGTAGTTGGTCAGCTGCGGCGCCTGGGCATCGGCGGCCGCGGCGGTATCCAACTGATCGAGGCAATAGGCCAGGGCCATATCGCC
>JAKAZV010000146.1 GCA_021826505.1 Acidobacteriota bacterium
TTCCGGAGGTTGGACGATGCGAGCACGAAGCTGCCGCCGCATAGGGATGGGGATTCTGATCTTTCTGGCGCTTGGGTTCAGGCCATCAACACGAACCCAGGCCCAAAAAACACCCGCCAGGCCGGCGCATTCGCTCTCCCCCTCCCGGTCCGCTCAGCCCTTGCCCGCGCCGCGCCATCTGCAAAAGCTCTACAGCGTGCATTTTCCCGTGAACGCGCATTTTATGTTCAGCGTGACCGGCGAAAGCTGCGATGACAACGGGAATCTTTATCTTATCTTCGGCGTCCTCCATCCCATCCCTGGCGTTCCCGCCGGAATTCCAGATTTTGCCACGCTGCCGGTGACCCGCCTGGATTTGAACTCTCAGGACATGACCAAATTCCGGCCGCAAAGCTTTTCCGGCAGCCAGAATTATATGCCGACAAAGTTTACCGCCGACGCCGACGGCAATCTGTACTGGCTTTTTACGCCGAACAGCCCGGCTCTGGGCCGGCATCCGGAAAGCCTGATTGTCAAATATGACTCCGATGGCAGTTACGATTCCAAAATCCGGCTGCATGCGCCGCCAGGCCTGGTTCTGAGCGCAGAAAACATGACCGTGTTTGCCAACGGCAACTATCTCGTGACCGGAACCCTCCAGCCTCAGCCTCCAGGGCGCCGCAAGCGCATCAAGCCGGGAGCGAAGTTCCGCATTCTCCATCATATTGTTTATCCGAAGGGATTACGGCCCTTTACCGGCATCTTTGACGACCAGGGAGATCTGATCGCGACCGTTCGCCTGCCGCACGATATTTCATTCCCCAAAGAATATAAAATTCATTTTCAGCCCGGGCGGGCCGACAGCTGGACACAAAACCAGAATCCATCCATGATGATTAACAACACCCTGGTCGCCCGCGGTCCTGCCGACACGGCCTACCTGATGCGCCCGGCCAACCCGCCGGTTTTATACACCATTTCCGATGCCGGCCAGCTCCTGCATCGGGTGAAGGTTACGGCCTTTGCCGCCAGTCATTTGCAGCCCAATCAAATCAATGCCATGGGGCAGTCGCGTCTGTTGGTGGAGTATAACCACTTCTGGTACAACATGAAAACGCATGCCAGCCATAGCATCACGAAATATGCGGTTATCAATGCCCTGACAGGAAAAGCCGTGGCCGACTTCCTGCCCGCCAAAGGCTTTGGCATGGCGGAATGTGCTTTTGGGGATAATTATGAATCGCTGAGCGAAACCCATTCCGGCCAGATGGAAATTAATGTTTATTCGCTCGGCCATTAGCAGCCGAGGCAGCGAAAGCGGTGTTAATTAAGAAAGGGCCGTTTCTATCAGTCCCATTCCGCTACGCGTCATGGGGTCCCCTCCCGGGATTTGTAATCAGCTCGCTCCCAGGGCAGCGGCACCTTGACCCAGCCCATGCCGGCGGCTTGCGCGGCCTGAATGCCGAAGTCGGTATCCTCAAACACCAGGCAATGTTCCGGCGCCACGGCCAGCTGCCGGGCGGCCAGCAGGAACGGCTCGGGGTGGGGCTTGCTGTTGACGTAATCGCCGGCGCAGATCCAGAGCGGGAATTTATCTTCCAGTCCCAGCGCCCGCAGCGACTGCGCGACCGAGTCCCGGGTGCTGCCCGAGACCACGGCAAAGGGGATGCGGCCATATTGCAGTTCAATATGCTCGAGCACTTCGGGCACGGCGGTGAGCCGGGGCAGAAGCTCGAAATACAAGGCTTCCTTGCGCCGGCGCACCTCGTCCAGCGGCATGGCCAGACCGTCGAGCCGGTTTAAGCGGGCAATGATCTCGGCCACCGGCAGCCCGCCCCAGGCGTAAAACAACTGTTCATCAAAGGAGCGGCAGTTCCATTCTGCCAGCGCCTGCTTCCAGGCGATGAAATGCAGGGGCATGGAATCGGCAATGGTGCCGTCGCAGTCGAACAAATAAGCCTGAAAATCACCTGCGGGAAGCGCCAGGCGAGGAGTCTGAGTCGTCGTCATCATAATGCCAATTCAAAGTACAAAGCGCCGGGGATGGGGTTGGGACGGTAGGGCGGAATTTCAACAAAGCCCAGCCGGCGGTAGAGCGTAATCGCCGTATCCATCAGCGGCACGGTATCGAGGCGCAGGCGCGTGTACGAGCGCCGGCGCGCTTCTTTCAGAATCTCATGCATCAGCTCGCGGCCCAGGCCCAGGCCGCGAAATTCCGGCTGGACGTAGAGCCGCTTGATCTCGCCAATGCCGGCTTCCAAACGCCGCAAGGCCACGCATCCGGCCCAGCGGCCGTCATGGCGCAGCAGCAGCAACGCCCCTTCCGGCGCGGCATAGCCGCCGGGCAGCGAGGCCAGTTCGCGGTCAAAGTTCTGAAAACAGAGGCTGAAATTGAGCGAGCGGGCGTATGCGGTGAACAACTCCCGCGCCGCGGCCAGCTCAACGGGCGCCAGCGCCGGCTGGACCACGGATATCGCATCGCCGCGGTCCGCCAGCTCGCCCCGCAGCACGGTGACGGCCTGACCGGTTAGATCAATGCGCTCGCCGCGCATCCGCAGACGCATTTCGCCGCCGCGTTCCGAGGCTTGCCAGGCCCGGATTTCGTCCCGGCCCAGCTTCACCTGCCAGTACGGACCCAGCACGCAGTGCGCCGATCCGGTCACCGGGTCTTCGTTGATGCCCACGCGGGGCGCGAAAAAGCGCGAAACGATATCGTAGTCTCCGCTGCCCCGGCTGGTCAGTATCACGCCGCGGGCCGGAGTGGCCAGCAAAGCCTGGAAATCCGGCCGCGCCTGACGCACTTCGGCTTCGCTCGCGACTTCGACCAGAAAATCAAAACACGACTGATGTACCGCGATTGGATGGACGCCCAATGCCTGAACCAATCCTGGCGGCGCGGCCACCGGCCGCGAGGCCAGGGCGGGGAAGTCGAGCGCAATGCCCGCAGCGGCGGGCGTGGCGGTTAATGTGCCGCTGCGGGTATAAAACTGGATAGGTTCGCCGGCCGGGACAAGTTGACGTTCCCAGAGCGCGTGCGCGGCGGCCAGCGTGGCATGGCCGCACAGGTCCACTTCCTGAGCGGGCGTGAACCAGCGCAGGATATAGCCGTCATCCGCCGGTTCGAGAAACGCCGTTTCCGAAAGATTCATTTCCCGCGCCACGGCCAGCCGCCAGGCGTAAGGCCGGGGCGCATCGAGAAAGCAGACCGCGGCGGGGTTGCCGGCGAAAGGCCGCGCGGTAAAGGCATCAACTTGGAAAATCACCCATCCCATAAAATGCGGCGCGGCAGCTTTTATATTAGTGAAAAAATTTTGCCAACGTCCGGCGGTGGAAAATCAGTCTTCGCCGAAGCTGGCGGCTTCGGGATAGGCGCTGCCGCCCAGCTCATGCAAATCCAGGCCCTGGGCTTCGGCTTCCGGACTGACGCGTGGCGGGATGAAGCGGCCCAGCAGCCAAAAACCGCCATAAGCCAGGGGCAGCAGCGCGCCCAGCCAACTGGCGACGCCCAGCCATTGCGCGGCGAGCTGGCCGCGGCCGCCGAGCAGCGGCAGTTCCAGGCCGTTGAGCATGCCGCCCGGAAACCAGCCCGGGCTCAGCCGCGCGGCCACACCCAGGGCAAGCGCGCCCCAGATTCCGCCCAGACCCTGGGCCGCGATGACGCCGGCAGGGTCATCCACCCGGGCATGCAATTCGAGGGCCTGAATGCCGTAAAAGGCGAGGGCGCCGGCGGCAAGGGCGATCAGAAACGCGGATCCCGGATGCAGCCAGGGCGCTCCGGCCGAGACCGCGGCCAGGCCGGCCATGCAGGAGTTGGCGGCCATCGAGGCGTCGGGACGGCCAAAGCCGCGGGCGCTTAGAGCCAGCGCGATGAGCAGCGCGGCGCCGCCGCCGAGCAAAGTATTGACTGCGATGCGCGGCAATAATGTGGCCGGCAGATGCCAGAGGGCCAGCGCGGCAAAGGCATTCCAGCCCAGCCAGCCCACCCCGGCCATCACCGCACCGGCCAGAATCAAGACGGTATTGTGGCCAGGCAAGGCCTGCGGCTGCCCCTGGCGATTATATTTATTGCGCCGGGGACCAAGCAGCCAGGCCAGCGCCAGGGCGCAGACCGCGCCGGTGGCTTGCACGGCAAGGGCGCCGCCGGCATCGAGCGCGCCGTGGCCCCAGCCGGTCAACTGCCCCAGCCCGGCCAGCCAGCCCCCGGCCCACAGCCAATGAAATCCAAGCGGGAAAATCAGGCCGCCGATGAGCAAGCTGACGGGGGTGAGAGAAGCCAGGCGCCAGCGCTCGGCCGCCGCGCCCAGCGCCAGCATCGCGGCCCAGCCGGCTCCGATCATGCCGGCGAGCATCCACCAGCCGGCACTCTCGCCCAGCAGGCCCGGCTGATTCATGCCCGCGCCCAACAGCGGCGCGGCGCCGATCAGATTCCAGAATTTGCCATGAATCGTTAACCCGTGGCTGGCCGACCACGGAAGTCCCGCCCATTTGCAGCCCACCAACCAAAATGCCAGCGCCGAGACGATGAAGGCCAGCCAGCAGGAAAGCAGGTTATGAGCGGCGTTGCGCCCGCGGCCCAGTCCGGTCAACAGCAGCGATACGCCCCAGGGCGCCAGCAGGGAAAGGCAAGCCAAGCCCAGCCAGGTGGAACTTTGCGGCATAAATCAGGATAAGCGAAGAAGTGGAAAAGCGGAGCAGCAGAGTGACGATGAAATGGCTGAAGAAGCGGAGACAGGGCTTTTAATCCTTAAACGGAGCTTTGGCGATGCCATCACAGATATTGGGCTCATGAAAGCCCGGAACATGACGATCCCCAATATCACGCAAGAAGTTACGGGCCGCGGCGAGCGGGTATTTTCCCGCCACGCTCGTTTTCATATTCATGCTTCATGCGCGGATTTTAGCTCATGATCCGGTCATTGACCGCAGTCCACTGTTAAGATTGCCAAGATGAAGGGGCTGAGTATTTTTTTTGCGGTTGCGGGCTGGCTGCTCATGCTGGCGGCGCTGATGGTTCTACAACGGCCGGCGCAGACTGCTTTCGTGGCCGCGGGATCGGTGCTGCTAATGGTGGGAATCGGCGGGTTTGGATGGCGACATGCAC
>JAKAZV010000034.1 GCA_021826505.1 Acidobacteriota bacterium
CGGGCAGACGCCGTGCGACATGAAAAATTCCAGCCCCTGGGTGGTCGAGGCGATGGCTTCGGCCGGCGTGGCAAAGCCATGCGGCCGGGCCATTTCGATGCCGCCCACGAAGTTGGGAATCACGTGCGAGGGGCCGAAGACGCCGGCGGCATCGAGAATGCGGCGATGCCATTCCGCCCGGCCCACGTAACGATCCTTGCCGGGGCAAAAGATCTGGAACAGACGCTCGTCCCAGATCTCGAAGTTGGGGTGGTAGATCTGAATGCCCGCGGCTTTAAAGCGCCGCGCCTGATCGAGCGGCAGCGCCTGCGCCACCATCTTGCCGATCCACCGGCGCGGAAATTTTTCTTCGATTGCCTGGGCGTAACGCTCGTAAAACTCCACTTCCGTCATGCCATCGAGGCGCGAAGTGATGCTCCCGCCGGTAATGGTATAGGCGCGCGCGCTGGTGTCGGTGGCGGCGATGATGGCGAGAGCTTCCAGAATTTCCGCCACCGATTTCACTCCCGTATAGGGCCGGCCGGCCTGCACCTGCTGCCGGTAGTTGGCGTTGATATCGCAGAACTGGCACTCTTCCCGGTCGCCCCAGTATTGGCAGATGCGAAACACGGTCAAATAAATCAAATATCCCCATTCGATGGTGGGGGCGATTTCAATCACCCGTTTCCCGCTGGCCAGGCTGCGGGTGTAATATTCCGGCACCGCGGGCAGGCGCACACGGCACAGCGGTTCTTCTTCCAGATATAAAATCGCCCGTCCGCTTTCCGGCGTATCCGCCGCCACGTCCACGCGGTAGGGCGACTGCGGGTTCAGCCGCACCGAAACAATGGTGGGTTTGAAGTCCCAGGCGCCGCCTTCCAGCCACAGTTCTTCCGGGGCTTGCCAGTGCTCGCCCGATTCCATGCCGGCCAGGGGTTTCAGGTCAAAGGAGAAAATGAAATACGATTTTTTTTTAAAATGCGCCGCCCAGGCCAGCGCCGCGGGCGTAAACCTGACCCCGCCGCGCAACAGGTCTTCTTTAATAATGGCTTCGCGCGGCAGGGAGGGATGGCCGGCGATCACGGACTCCACGGAGGCTAAACGGTCTGAGATCATTTTCAATTCCATCCGCGGAACCGCGCAACTTCACATTTTTTCATCATCTATAATCTACCACCGGCGCGGCGGGTTCATTTTTTTGGCTTTACCGGCGATTCGGCCAGTGCATCATCAGCCGATGCGTGGCATGAATTTATTTTTGAGTGCGGACATTATTCACCGCGCAACTCTCCAATAAACTCAAGTGATAGCCAGAAAAACCAAAATTCATTTGTCACCACAGTAGTTAATCCTTTTCATTTCAATTACTTACGGGTGACAAATCACAGGCACGGCAAAAAAACGGCAGAAATGAAAAAATAAGTCATTATTTTTCAATGACTTAAAAAATCAACAGTAGAGGCAGGGCCGGAATGAATGGATGGCAAGTTATTTATTATCAATAATTTAGAGTGGTGACAAATGAATTTTCCGGGCTGGAAAAAAGCGGCGCAAATGCAGTTTATTCAGGCGCGCATCAGACGGTTTTTTCCACTACGAGCCCAGCGCCTGCCGCACGGCATGGACGATCAATTGCCGGCCCACGGCGGAGATGGAATCGGTCAGGGGAATATCCTTGGGGCAGATATTCACGCAGTTCTGGGCAAAGCCGCATTCCTGATGGCCGCCCGGACCGGAGAGCGCATCCAGCCGTTCGCCGGCATGCAGCTTGCCGGTGGGGTGCAGGTTGAACAGCCGCACCTGGGAAAGCACCGCCGCGCCGACGAAGCCGGTTTTATCGTTATATTGCGGGCAGACCTCCAGGCAGTTGCCGCATGAGATGCAGCGCGATAAAGGATACGCGGTTTCCTGATCCGCCGCCGACTCGCGCGGCCCCGGTCCCAGATCGTAGCTGCCGTCAATCGGAATCCAGGCCTTCACCCGCTTCAGGTCGTTGAACAGCCGCTGGCGGTTGACCACCAGGTCGCGCACCACGGGAAAGCGGCTCAAGGGCTCAATCGTAATCGGCTGCTCCAGCCGGTCTATTAAAGCGGAGCAGGCCTGCCGCGGCCGGCCGTTGATGACCATGGCGCAGGCGCCGCAGACTTCTTCCAGGCAATTGGCCTCGTAGCTGACCGAAGTGGTGGGCTGGCCTTCGGCATTGCGCGGCTGGGCGGCAATATCCATGAGCGCCACGATGACGTTCATGCCCGGCCGGTAGGCGACGTTAAAGTCTTCCCATTGCGGCGCGGCCTGGGGTCCGCTTTGGCGCTTGATGCGCAGCCGAACAATTTTGCCTTCCGCCATGGTTCTCCTTCAGTATTTGCGTGCCCGCAAGGGGATCTGCGATGTGTCCACGTCCTGGTAGCTGAGCCGCGGCGCGGCCGCCGCCTCATCCCACTGCGCCAATGTTGTCTTGAGCCAGCGCTCGTCGTTGCGTTCGGGAAACTCCGGCTTGTAATGCGCGCCGCGCGACTCATCCCGCGCCAGCGCGCCCTGGACCATGACCCGGGCCAGTTGCAGCATGTTGTAGAGCTGGCGGGTGAAGAAAAACGTCTGGTTGGTCCAGCGCGTGGTGTCGCTCAGCCGGATGCGCTGATAGCGGCCCAGCAGGTCTTCGATTTGCCGGTCCGCCAGCCGCAGCTTGTCGTTGTGGCGCACCACGGTGCAGTGTTCTGTCATCAGCCGGCCCAGTTCCCGCCAGATGGTGAAGGGGTTTTCCTCGCCGGCCGCGGCATACAGCCGATCGTTGATGGCCTGCTGGCGGCGCAGCTCCTGATCGAAGATATGCGAGCCGGCATCGGTGCGGTTATTGCGGGCGTATTCCAGCGCCGCCGGGCCGGCGAGAAAGCCGCCAAAAATGCAGGAAACCAGCGAATTGGCGCCCAGCCGGTTCGCCCCGTGATATTGGTATTCGCATTCGCCGGCGGCGAACAGTCCGGGCAGGTTGGTCATCTGCCGTTCGTTATCCACCCATAACCCGCCCATGGTGTAATGCATGCCGGGAAAAACCTTCATCGGCACCTTATGGGGGTCGTCGCCCACGAACTTTTCATAAATTTCCAGAATGCCGCCGAGCTTGGCGTCGAGCACATGCGGATCCAGGTGGGTTACGTCCAGAAAAACCGCGGGCTGGCCGTCAATTCCCAGCCCCAGCTCAAAGACCACTTTATGAATGGCCCGGGTGGCAACGTCGCGCGGCACCAGGTTGCCGTATTTGGGGTACCACTCTTCCAGGAAATACCACGGCTTGCCGTCTTTATAGACCCAGACCCGGCCGCCTTCGCCGCGCGCCGACTCCGACATCAGCCGCAGTTTGTCTTCCCCCGGAATGGCGGTCGGATGCACCTGTATGAACTCGCCGTTGGCGTACCAGGCGCCCTGCTGGTAGAGGGCCGACTGCGCGCTGCCGGTGCAGACAATGGAATTGGTGCTCTTGCCGAAAATGGCGCCCACGCCGCCGGTGGCGATGATTACGGCATCGGCGGGGAAGGTGCGCACCTGCATGCCGTGCAGATCCTGGGCGCAGATGCCGTGACAGCGGCCCTGTTCATCGAGCACCGCCGAGAGAAACTCCCAATGCTCGAATTTGCGGATTTTTCCCTCCGCCTCCAGCCGCCGCACCTGCTCATCGAGCGCGTACAGGAGCTGCTGCCCGGTGGTGGCGCCGGCAAAGGCGGTGCGGTGGTAGAGCGTGCCGCCGAAGCGGCGGAAATCGAGCAGCCCCTCCGGCGTGCGGTTGAACTGCACTCCCATGCGGTCGAGCAGATCAATAATCGCGGGCGCGGCCTCGCACATGCGCTTGACCAGCCCCTGGTTGGCGAGAAAATCGCCGCCGTAGATGGTGTCGTCAAAATGCTTCCAGGCCGAGTCGCCCTCGCCTTTGAGGTTTTTGGCCGCGTTGATGCCGCCCTGCGCGCAGACCGAATGCGAGCGCTTCACCGGCACCAGGGAGAACAGCTCGACCTGCGCGCCCTGTTCAGCCGCCTTGAGGGCCGCCGCCAGGCCGGCCAGGCCGCCGCCGACGATGATGATTTTGGGATTCATATCTGCCATGGGTCAGCGCACCGGATAGATTAAAATGCCGCGAAACGCCAGGGCGGAGGCGATGCCGGCATAGGCCAGAAAAACTCCAAAAATCAGGCAGGCCCAGCCCCAGCGCCGGCGCGCCCGGGCGGTGACCGTAATCCCCCATTTGGCCGCGAACAGGAACAGGCCGTAGGCGAAGTGATAGCAGACGAAGGTGATCCCGATCAGAAACCAGGCCAGAATCCAGCCGTGCGCCATCTGCGCCTGCATTTTGGCAAACGCCAGCTCGGGATGATCGGGCACGCTGATGCCGCTGAAGCGCGCCGTCCAGGTATGCCAGAGAATAAAGGCCAGCACGATCACGCCGCTGATCCGCTGCCATAGATAAGCCCAATTTCCCAGCAGCGGCATGCGGCGCGCGTTGGGCGTGCTCTCGCTCGCGATCCACAGCCCGTAGAGGCCATGGAAAAGCAGCGGGATATAGATGAATGCAATTTCCAGCGCCAGCACAAACGGCAGGGAATTGAGAAATTTCACCTGCGCGCCGTAGGCGTGGGCGGGATGGCGGCTGAGCACGGCAGCATTGGAGGCGAAGTGCTCAATTAAAAATGCCCCCAGCGGAATGATCCCGCTGAGTGAATGCAGCCTGCGCAATAAAAACGCGTTCCGGGAAGGGGTGGTGGAACTGGATTCCGGGGCCGGAAGTTCGTGGGTGGCAGTAGCCATAGGGCGCCGTGCGGACTTTCGCAACCATGCGGCCCATGAGTCATAATGTGCTTGGGCCGAAAGATCATTATTCGGCTCGCGCCTGCCGGCTGTCAATCTATATACGCACAGTTGCTGGCGCATAGCCGCGTGATACAGATCATGAACATCATCGTCAACGGCGAATCCCGCACGGTGCCTGACGGCATGACCCTGGCCGAACTGCTGCAGCATTTACAGCTTCCCGCCGGACGGTTGGCGGTAGAACACAATCGGGAGCTGGCGCCGCGGGCGGCATGGGCGACGCGCACGCTCGCGCCCGACGACCATATAGAAATTGTGCAATTCGTGGGCGGGGGCTAGCTGGGCGCTAGATGGGTATGGGCTCGGCCGCGGGCAGATGATCGTTTTCCGCGGCAGCCGGCGGCGCGGCCAGAGGAACCGGCACCGCATTAAATACCGCATGCATGCCCATCGGCTCCAGGTTGATTTCCCGCAGCACTTTGCCGGCCGCCAGATCATACAGCGCGATGCAGGTGGGGCGGGGAAAGCCGCGGACAATATTTTTAATCCATTGCACCTTTTCTTTCCACCGCGTCTGGCGAATCCGGGTAAAGCATACCCAGGCGAGATGGTCATCCACCGGCAGCACCCCGCGGCACCAGCTATAGCCGGTGGTTTCGCCGGCACTGAAGGTGTTCAGGTCATAGACCGCTTCCGTTTTCAGATTATTTTCATGGATGACAAACAGGCGGCCATCCACGGAAGTGAAATAAATCCGGCCCTGCCGGACCCAGCCGTCGTGAATGCATTCCCGGGTGGGTAAATGAATTCTGCGCTCCGGATCGGCCAGACAGATCGCATCGCCGAGGTCGCCCCGGCTGACCCAGAGCTCATCCTGGGCCCAAAAGGCGAAGTTCGGGTGCGAACGATAGGGCTTGAGGGTGGGTATTTTGCGGTAATCAACCGTGGATGAATATTGCGGCGCGCTTTGGCCCTCGATGGTGCTCCAGTTCTTGACCAGCTCACCCTCCCGCGTAATCTCGCTGACCATATCCAATCCAGTCACCACCACGGCCAGCGTGCCGCGCGGGGTGGGCCGCACATGATGCAGGTCATTAAAGAAGGGCAGGGAAATATAGCCGGTCTGCCGCAGCTCCGGGACCTGGAAGATGAGCACTTCGGTGGAAGTGCAGACATAAAGCCGGCCGGCTTCCACCCAGCCGGACTTAAAGAGCACCGAACTCGAATCGTCGGCCCGGGCATCGGCGGGAGAATCGTACTCGCGGCAGATTCGCGCGCCGCCATCGGAGACCGAGACCTGCCCGATCAATGCTTTTTCAAAAAGCCGCCATTCTTCCCGCACGTCCCTGAACTGCGGCCTTTGGACGCCGCCTAATACGTACAAATCATGCATGAGATTGGCCGCTTGGAATCGCTCATGATTCGGATGCAGCGGAAGTCGAATCTGTTCGTACTACTTTTGGCATCAAGGAAAAGGGCATGAGTGCAAGCGGTATGGAGGTGAATCCCAGGGGCGTTTAATACCGTGCCCTTTTTTCATGCCGCTAAGGCGCACGGCCAACCTTGCGTAGAGGAGAAAAAATCAGCCCATGAGCCGTGGCTGGAATATCAGGAAACAAGACCAAGGCGGTGGAGATCATCCCCCGTCCAACGCGCTTGCACTTCGATCATGCTTCGCAATGTGCCGGTACGGAACGTATCGGAAGCATGATGAAAGGATACCGTCACCCGGCGGCCATCTGAATGACGATAATGACGGTGACTGCCTTTTTGACGTGCGAGCGCAAAGCCATCGCGCTGGAGGGCTGAGATCAATTGGCGGGCGGTGAGGGAATGCAGGCGGGAATACTCGATGGTCATATGCTAACTGCCACGAGCGGCTGGTCGGAGACCGTCACGCTGGGCGGCAGTTTTTCGCCATCTTCCTGCAATTCCTCCATCACCATTTGCGCCACTTCCTGGATGTTGCGCAGCGCCTCTTCCCGAGTGTGTCCCCAGGTCGCCGCGCCCTGAGCCTCCAATTCGGGAACGTATGCGCGCCACATGTCCTCGTCCTGTTCGAGGACGACGCGCAGAATGAACGAACGCATTGCCTTCTCCTTTTTGTGCACCGCTTTTGCCATGCCACCTTCACGATAGCAGGCCAGCGTCGCATGTCAAGTGGCGCTTCATGCCGCATTTATCCATTTTAAATCCCGGCCATACCTCTTTTCACTGCCGCTTAAACCTCGAATCTGTGCCAAGCCTGATCGAGGAACGCAGGCAAAGAAACCGGCCAGCCGCGCAGCCCGTGATAGGTTACATATAACCCACTCGGAGAATTATCATGGCATCGGCATCAAAGCCCAAGCCTTCCCGCACGAAGGTACAGCAACATCGCGAGCGGCTGCGCGCTCAGGGCCTACGCCCAATCCAGATTTGGGCGCCGGATATGCGCGCGCCGTCTTTCCGGTCTGAAGCTCATCGCCAGTCGCTGGCCGTGGCCAAGAGCGCGCATGTCCGCGAGGATCAGGCGTTCATTGACGCGGCATCGGAGTGGAGTGTTGAATGAAGCGCGACGACATCTGGATCGTCGCCGGCAGCAAAGACTACGCCGGGAAGCCACGTCCAGTCATTATTGTTCAGAACGTATCCAAGAACCTGTTAAGTATATCGATTGTGCACTAAATACAGTCAGTCGGCTCGCCGGTCATTTGGCGCAAATCGGCCAAGAGCTTAAAGATAAAAACCGCGAGCACATCGGCGCACACGAAGGCGAATCAGGATATGAAGGACGAGCCTGCGTCCACGCTTTTAGCGTGTATCCGCACCAAATATGGTAAAGTATCATCCACAATATCTAAGAAACACCACACCGTCATGATTGGAAAGAAGAGGAAGCACAAAGTCACATGAGCACCTTCGACAGCACAAAAATCGCTCTGCCAGACATCATTCGGCAGATCACCGAAGGCAAAGTGCAATTGCCGGATTTTCAGCGCGGATGGATTTGGGACGACGAACATATTCGTTCCCTACTTATCAGTGTTGCGCGTTCTTTTCCCGTTGGTGCAGTGATGCTCTTGGAAATCGGAGGAGAAGTAAAATTCCAGGTGCGTCCCATCGAAAACGTCGCCTTCCAAGGCAGAATACCTTCGCCGGAGCGACTGATTCTTGACGGTCAACAACGCCTTACAACACTCACGCAAGTATTGGCATTCGACCAGCCTGTAAAGACCCACGATGAAAAGGGGAGGCAAATTGAGCTTTACTATTACATTAATATAAATAGCGCGTTGGAGTCCGACGCTCTCGATGAAGCCTTCGTCGCCGTAGAGCCTGACCGAAAAAACAAGATCAATTTCGGTCGTGACATTGTGCTAGATCTTTCAAGTCCACAGTTGGAATGCAAGGAATTTTATTTCCCGTGCAGTCAAATACTCAATTCCGACCGTTGGGAAGAGCACCTTCAGGAACATGCCCCAGACAAATTTGCACGTTATATGAAATTCCGGCAAAAAGTTTTAACCGCATTCCGTCAATATCAGCTTCCAATCATTTCTCTCGGCAGAGAAACAAGCAAAGAAGCCGTCTGCCTTGTATTCGAAAAGGTGAATACAGGCGGCGTTCCCTTATCCGTGTTCGAGCTTGTGACTGCTAGCTTTGCCGCCGAGAACTTTAACCTTCGCGACGACTGGTATGGAAGTCATCTTCGTAAAGTCACTGGTCGTTTTGAGCGGATCGGGAAGGAGCCTTTGCTCAAGGACGTTGCGCCAACTGATTTCCTGCAAGCAATATCTTTGCTTCATACCTATGAAATGAGAAAACAAGATATCGCGGCCGGAAAGACTGGGAAAGCCGTTGCGGCTGTGAGTGCAAAGCGCGTATCTGTGCTCGCGCTATCGCTTGATGACTATAAGAAATGGGCCGACGACATTGAGCGTGGCTTTATGCTAACGGCAAAGTTTCTGCGTAAGCAATGTTTCCTCGCATCTCGCGATATACCGTATAAAACGCAGCTTGTTCCTTTCGCCACGCTCTTGGCGACCTTGAAGGAACGCTGGCTTGAACCGCGTATATTCGACAAACTTAACCGTTGGTTTTGGTGCGGTGTATTCGGCGAACTGTATGGCGGCGCGGTGGAAACGCGCATTGCAAGCGATGTGGAAGGTGTTTTGGCATGGATTGAAGATGAAGGCGGGGAACCGCGCACCATCTTTGACGCGAATTTCCAACCATCCCGACTTCTTACTCTGCGCTCACGCTTGAGCGCGGCATATAAGGGACTCAACACTCTCATCCTCAAGGAAGGCGCGCGCGATTTCTTTTGGAAAGCGACCATCAAGGAGCTTGAGGACGAGGACGCCGCACTGGATATTCACCACATTTTTCCAAGGAGGTGGTGCGAGGATCATGACATCAAGCCTGCCAGGTTCAACGCCATCATCAACAAGACGCCTATTTCAGCCAAAGCCAATCGCATGATCGGCGGGCGCGCGCCAGCGGAATATCTCGCTGCACTTCAAATGCACAAACAGGTCAAGCTAAACGACGCGGATATGGACGACATTCTGGCCAGCCATTTCATTAGCCCATCCTTTTTACGCTCTAATGGTTTTGATGGTTTTTTCGAGGAACGAAAGAAAGCCTTGCTCGATATCATCGAGAAGGCCATTGGCAAGACAATAGATCGCGCGGATCGTTCCGCACCTGCCGATACGTATGACCAGGATGAACCCGAAATAGAAGAAGCCTTTGCATAATAAAAGCGCCCATTGTTTCCAAAGTATGGGGTTTCTGCAGCATTCTACGCGGCGACGGCGTGAGCTACGGCGATTACCTGGGGCAACTGACTTGCTTCATCATGGGGCGAGGTGCCATTCCAGGCGCTTCGCGAGGCGCAAGATAGTGGCGGAGAGAGAGGGATTCGAACCCCCGGTACGGTTCCCCGTACACTCGCTTTCGAGGCGAGCCGTTTCAACCACTCACGCATCTCTCCGCGATTTTTTATATGTAATATTCCCGCACTCAATCCGTCGCGGCCGGCTCCGGCGGGGACGCCTGGCGGGCGCGGCAGCGGCGAAAAAACTCGCTCAGCCGCGCGCCGCAGGCCTGGGCGCGCACGCCCGCGATGACGGCATATTCATGATTCAGGGCGGGATGGGCGGCCAGCGAAGGCACCGAATGCAAAGCCCCGGCCTTGGGATCGGGCGCGCCATAGACCAGACGGGCGATGCGGGCCTGGATCAGGGCGCCGGCGCACATGGCGCACGGCTCGATTGTAGCATACAGGGTGCAGCCGGTCAGCCGCGGATTCGCTGCCCGCCATGCGGCCTCGCGCAAGGCCACCATTTCGGCGTGCGCGGTGGGGTCGGCATCCAGCCGGGTGCGGTTATAACCCCGGCCGATGACTTCGCCCCGCTCATTGATCACCAGCGCTCCGATCGGCACTTCGCCGGCCAGTTCGGCCGCGGCGGCCAGCTCCAGCGCCTGATCCATATAGGCAAGATCGCTGGCCTCGCTGCCCGCCGGGGAGGCGGCATTTTTTCCGGCGGATTTTCCCGGCACGTTTAGAACGGGTTTCATAAATGAGGCGGGTCAGTTTGGGTGAATGTGTGTGTGCGGCATTTCCAGCGAAACAATTCCGTGCATTTTGCGGAATTGTGAGCGAAAGAAATGCCGCATGCATCCGATGATCTTGATTTTTCTTGCTTTATGAAACCAGTTCTACAAACTCCAGCGCAACAGCAGGGCGCCGGCCGTATAGCCGGCTCCGACGGCGGCCAGCAGCGCCAGGCTGCCGTTTTTTAGAATCCCTCTTTGCCGCGCTTCCGCCATCGCCAGGGGGATGGTGGCCGCGGTGGTGTTGCCGTATTCGCCGATATTGATAATGACACGCTCCGGCGGCACGCCCATGCGCTCGGTGGTCGCCTCAATAATCCGCCGGTTGGCCTGATGCGATAAAAAGCAGTCGAGCTGCCGCGGCTCGATCTGGTTGCGGGCCATCAGCTCGTTGCCGAGGTCGTACATTTTGCGCACCGCGTATTTAAAAACCTGCTGCCCCTGCTGGTGCACATAATGCTGGCGCCGGAGCACGGTTTCGGAGCTGGCCGGCAGGCGGCTGCCGCCGGCCGGCATGTTGAGAAAGCCGGCGCCTTCGCCTTCGATTTGATGCAGAAAGTCTATAATGCCGGCGGGTTCGCCCGGCCCGGTCGGCTCCAGCAGCACCGCGCCCGCGCCATCGCCAAACAGCACGCAGGTTGCGCGGTCCTGGTAATCAATAATGCTCGACATGGTGTCGGCGCCGATCACCAGGGCCCGGGGCACGGAGCCCGAGGCCACCATCTGGGCGCCCACCGTGAGGGCATATAAAAACCCGCTGCAGGCGGCGGAAAGATCAAAGCCCCAGCAGCGGCCGGCGCCCAGCTTATGCTGGACCAGGCAGGCGGTCGAGGGAAACAGCATGTCGGGCGTGACCGTGGCCACAATCAGCAGCGGAATATCGTCCGGCGCCAGGCCGCGTTCGGCCAGGCAATTTTTCGCCGCCTCGACCGCCAGGTCGCTGGTGGCCACGCCCGCATCCACAATATGCCGCTGATGGATGCCGGTGCGGGTGCGGATCCACTCGTCGTTGGTGTCAACCAGTTTTTCCAGATCGGCGTTGGTCAGCAAGCGGGGGGGCACGTAGGTGCCCAGAGCGGAGATCTTTACCGGGGTAGCCATGGCTGATGGTTTCGGGCGATGAAAATAATGCAGCGTGCCGGCCTTTTATACCGCCGCGAGTTCGGTCACCGGCGCCAGCCAGCCATGACGGTCGGAGGTTTTGCCCCGCACATAATCAAAAAAGCACTGCTGCAGCCGGGCGGTCACCGGCCCGCGCTGCCCGCTCCCGATGGGAATGCGGTCCACCGACCGGACCGGCGTGATTTCAACCGCGGTGCCGCTGAAAAAGACTTCGTCGGCCAGATACAGAGCCTCGCGCGGAATGGCTTCTTCCACCGCCGGAATTTCCAGCTCGCGGGCCAGCGTCAGCACCGTATCGCGCGTGATGCCGGGCAGGACGGAGTTTCCCAGTCCGGGGGTGAACAGGCGGCCGCCGCGGACCAGAAAGATATTTTCCCCGCTGCCTTCGCTGACACATCCGCTGTGATCGAGCGCGATCCCCTCGGAAAAGCCGTTTGTGATCGCCTCCATTTTGATCAACTGCGAGTTCATGTAATTGGCCGAAGCCTTGGCCATGGCCGGCAGGGTATTGGGCGCCAGCCGGGCCCAGGACGATACACAAACGTCCACGCCCTTTTCGTGGCTTTCGCCGCCCAGATATTTGCCCCAGTCCCAGGCCGCGATATAGGTGTCCACCGGGTTATCGAGCGGGTTGACGCCCATGGCCCCGAATCCGCGCAGCGCGATCGGGCGCAAATAGCCCGCCCCCATGCCGCTGGACCGGACAACCTGCCGGCAGCCCTCGGCCAGGGTTTCCAGGGTATGCCCGAGATCCATGCGATAGACGCGGGCGGAATGGATCAGCCGCCGCATATGATCTTCCAGCCGGAAGATGGCGGGTCCGCGCGGCGTATCGTAAAACCGCACTCCTTCAAATACCCCCGAACCATAGCTGACCACATGCGACAGCACGTGAATCCGGGCTTCCTGCCAGGGAATCAGACGGCCATTGAACCAGATTTTTGCGGCGACATTTAAGCTCATTTTGGCACCAGGAGGGGCGAAGTGCATGAGGCACAACCTTGCATGCGCGGCGCGCACACGAGAAAAATCTATTATAAATCCTTATTCCATCCTGTCCGCGCCACGCCGCGGCGCATTCTCGGCCGTCATGCGGGGAAGCGGATAGGGGAAACCACCCCGGAAATATTTTCCCGGCGTAGCCGCCATGGCGCGCATGGCCCGTTCCGCGGGCACGTACCGGTTCTCGGCGTTCCACAGCATAAAACCTTTGGCGTGCAGGCTGCGCGCGGTGGCCACCTGGGTTTCGATATACCCCGGGCTGAAGATGGGGGTATGCCAGGCGAATGCCTGCAGCCAGGGCCGAATCACGGCCGGCGTATTTCGGACCCGCTGGTTGAAGCGGGCCAGGGCGTCATGGATCAGCAGTCCTGGCTCGTCGGCTGGGTTGGCAAGATGGTCAAAATGATGAAAAAAATGCGAGGGATAGATCATCGGGCAGATGATGTCGGCCTGGTGGGCGAGGGCTGTAATGTCCTGTCCGGTGGCCAGCACGTCGGCCGGCCGCGCCCAGGCGGTGATTCCGAAGACGTCAATGCTGATATAAACGCCATAAGGGTGCAAAGTTTTCCGGGCATGGTGTAAAAATTCGCTGATGACGCCGGTGCGCCGCAGCCGCGGGTTCAGGTTCTGGTAGCGGAACCGGCAGGTTTTCTGATCACCCCCCACCGGAAAACGCACGTAGTCGAACTGGATTTCGTCGGCGCCCGCCCGGGCGGCCTCCGCCGCCAGTCCCAGATCGTAGTTTTGAACCGCGGGCAGGGAAGGATCGAGCCAGACCGAATGTCCCCGGTCGAGCCAAATGCCGCCTTGCGCCGTATGCACGGCCAGCTCCGGATGCGCCTGGGCCAGGCGAGCATCTTTGAATAGTGCAATGCGGGCAATGGCATACAGGCCATGCGCATGCAGCCAGCCGACCCAGGCCGGCAGATTGCGGATGTAGGTATACGGATTGGGATGCGCCAGCGGCTGAGGCGAATTGAACGAGACATCGCCATCCCAGTCCTTGATGTCGAAGACGACGGCGTTGCCGCCGAGGGCGCGCCATTTTCCGGCAAGCAGCCGTCCATGCAAGCTTCCCGCCATGGCGCCGGTGAGGTAAATCGCGCGAATTTCGGCCGAAGCCGGCGCCCGGCGCCGCCCGGCGGCAGGGGTGGGGAACGCAGTGGCTACGATTGGCAAGCAAACTGCAATGAAAACTGCGATGGAGTAACGCAAGCGGGTACGATTCGGTGCCATTTTGGGAACCAGCGATGCCAAACCCACTCTGGATACTACCACGTGAAAACTGTGAATTTTGAAGGCTTTGAATCGAATTTTTAATGGAGACATCCAAATGATTAGCAGGGTTGCGGCCATTCGTAAGTCCGCCGGAGTTGCTGTGTGGCTGGAGGTGCATTCACCCCCTAAATGTCTGTTGTCGTGTGCAGTTCCAGGCCCCAGACAGGCCTTTTAGTGGTGGCGTTCTTTGCCACTTCGAGTTCGAAAATGGGTGAAAAAGTGTTGCCATGGCATTCGTAAGAAAAAAAGGGAAATCATTCTATCTGGTGCACAACGTCCGGGAAAACGGACGGGTGCGGCAAGTTCATCTAGCATGTCTGGGCAATCGTCCACGGGTCAATCCCGAAATCATTGGTCAGGTGAAGCAGGAGCATCCGGAGATGGAGATCGAGTGGGATGTGGTGCGCGAGCGCGCGGCCAGCACTTTTCACCCGCCGTTCCATGAAGCGGAAGGACTCGAGGATCTGATCTACGATCTGCGCAACTTGTCGCAGGACATGCGCGAGCTTCGCCTGGACGCTCTCCGCGCGCGCTTTCCGGAAATGAGCCGAACGCTGGTGCAGGAACTGCGGCAATTGCAGGCTGAATTGAGCCAGGTTTTGCATCGTACCGAATAGAACCAGTCTGCCGCGTCCGTTCCTGATCTGGCCAGCCGCGGCGCGCCGGATGCCGGGACGGGTTCGGCAGGCGCAATGACAGGGAGATGGGCCATGGAAATTGTCGGCGCGCGCAACTCCGCCGGGCCGCGGCAGATTCTCGATCCGAACCGCCGGGGCGATGAAATCGGCCGCTTTGAAGATACGCTGCGCCGCAAGATTGTGGGCCAGCCGGCGGCGCTTGAAGCCATCATCGAGCTGTATCAGACTTTTCTGGCCGGCCTGCATCCGCCCAGCCGCCCCATCGCCAATTTACTGTTTCTCGGTCCCACCGGCTCGGGCAAGACGCGGGTTGTCGAAGCCATGGCCGAGGCGCTGTTCCATGATCCCCGCGCCCTGATCAAGGTGGATTGCGGCGAATTTCAGCATAGCCATGAAATCGCCAAGCTCATCGGTTCGCCACCCGGCTACCTGGGCCATCGCGAAACGCATCCCGTGCTGACCCAGGAAGCGCTCAACCAGTGGCACACCGACCGCATGCGCCTGTCGCTGCTGCTGTTTGACGAGATCGAAAAAGCCTCCGACTCGCTCTGGCAGCTTCTGCTGGGCATTCTGGATAAAGCCACCCTGACTTTGGGCGATAACCGGCGCGTGGATTTCAGCCAGACCATTATCTTTATGACCAGCAATCTGGGCGCGGCCGAGATGAACAATCTCATACAGGGCGGCCTGGGCTTTACCCGTCCCCGCCGCGCAATACAGGATTCCGATCAGGAAGAAGCCGCGCCGCAGTGGGAAGACAAGCTGGACCGGGTCGCGGTGGATGCCGCGCGCCGCAAATTTTCTCCCGAGTTCATGAACCGCCTCGATCGCGTGGTCGTTTTTCGCGCCCTGCGCCGCCAGGATCTGGACTCGATTCTGGATCTCGAGCTCAATCTGGTGCAGCAGCGGATTCTGGCCGCGGCCGGCAGCGCACCGTTCCTTTTCAGCTGCTCGCCTTCGGCGCGCAGCCGCATTCTTGAACAGGGCTATGATCCCAAATACGGCGCCCGGCATCTGAAACGCGCCATTGAACGCAATGTGGTCTTTCCGCTGGCCAAGCTGATGGCCACCGGACAAGTCAAGCTCGGCGATCTGGTGCGCGTGGACGCCGACCCGCATTCGGGCGCCATGTCGTTCGTGCGCGAGGCCGAGGGTCTGCTGATTCCGGTCAGCCGCGAAATCGGCCACGAACCTCCCGCGCCGCAGTTGAACCGCGCGGCCCGCATGCCGGGACGCCGGCTGGAATTCCCCTTTTCGGTGGAAAGCAAGTAAGCGCATAACGATCCGCGGCTTACGCTTGCCCGCGGCGCGCGCTTTCCCGCCGCCCGGATGCCTATAATTATTTATGTTTACTCCCGCTCCCTGCGCTTTTCAGGAAAGCGAATCGCGCGGGCGGCGCTATCCCGAACCCGCTCATCCCTATCGGGGTGAATTCGAGCGGGATCGGGACCGCATCCAGCATGCGCGGGCCTTTCGCCGTCTGGAAAACAAAACCCAGGTCTTTACCCGCCGCTACTCCGATCATTTCCGCAATCGCCTGACGCATACCCTCGAAGTCGCCCAGATTTCCCGCACCGTGGCGCGGGTTCTGGGGCTGAATGAAGATTTGACGGAAACTCTGGCGCTGGCCCACGATCTGGGGCATCCGCCGTTTGGCCATGCCGGTGAGCAGGCGCTCGACCGGGCGATGCGCGCGCAGGGCGGTTATTTCGATCACAATCTGCATGCGCTGCGCATCGTCGAGCATTTTGAACAGCGCTATCTGGAATTTCCCGGCCTGAATCTCAGCTTCGAGGTGCGGGAAGGCTTGATCAAGCATTCGCGCGATTACGAGCCCGCGCAATTTCCGGAGCTGGCGGAATATGACCTGACCGCGCGCCCGCCCCTGGAAGCCCAGTTGATTGATCTCACCGACGAGTTGGCCTATTTATGCGCCGATCTCGACGATGGCTACGAAGCCGGCTTATTGCCGCTGGAGGCCATTCTGGCGGCGGCCCCGCAATTTGCCGATTTGCATCAGGCCCTGCGCCGGCGTCTTCCGCCGGGAGGGGAAGAAAAGCTCTGCTTCAGCCAGGCCCTTCGCGGTCTGCTCGATTTCCTGGTCACCGGGCTGATCGAAGGCACGCGCGCGGCCATGACCGGCTTTCAAAGTTCCCAGGCGGTGCGCGGGCACCCCACGCGCATCGCGGGCTTTACGCCGGCGGCCGAGAGCGAACGGCTGGCTTTGAAACGATTTCTTTACCGGCATTTATATCATCACCCCCGGCTGCTGCAGGAAAAGCAGGAAGCCGAAGCGCTGGTGGAGCGGGCCTTTCATCGTCTGCTGGAGCATCCCGAGCAGATGCCGCCGGGTTACCGCAATTCCTCCGAACCCCGCTTCCGCCTGGTCTGCGATTACCTGGCGGGCATGACCGATGGTTACCTGCGCGGCCTCGGCCTGTAGGCAAAGCAAAAAAAAGCTGCCCCGCCACTATAATGAATAGGTAGCGAGTTCATGCCGATATGAATGAAAGCGAACAGTCTTCCCATTTGAAAGTCACCGATCGCCGGCATTTCACCACCATGGGCGAACGCCGGCCCGATGTTCCCGATGCCGAACCGGCGGCCGGGGGCGCCGGTAAAGTGGTGGAAATGCGCCGTGACGGAGCCCCGGCTGCAAACGCCGCGCCGCCGCAGCCGCCCGCGCCGGCCGTTCCGCCGGAACCCCTGCCGGAACCTTTGCCGGAAGACGAGCGCGTACGGGGTTTGAACTTCGCCAACTTCATCGAAAGCCTTTATGCCACGGCCATGCTGCAACTGGGCGCCGTGGCCCAGCCGGGCATGAAACCCGGCCCGCCCGATCTGGTCGGCGCCCGGGAAACGATTGAGCTGATCGCCTTGCTGGAACAGAAGACCCGGGGGAATCTGGATGTCCGGGAAAAGCAAATGATGGACGGAGTGCTCTATGAGCTGCGCATGGCGTTTGCGGAAATGACCCGGCGGGTCACCGCTCCGCCGCCGCCCGGCGGCCCCAAACCATCGAAAACCGCGCCGCGCCGCTAAAAACCGATCTCCGTGAAGCCAGGCACATTGACGGTGTTAGGTTCGGGCACTTCGACGGGAGTGCCCACCCTGGGCTGCTCCTGCCCGGTCTGCACTTCCAGCGATCCACGCGATCAGCGCCTGCGCCCCAGCATTCTGCTGAGCTGGGACCATTTTCGCGTGGTGATTGACACCACGCCGGACTTTCGCACCCAGGCCTTGCGCGCCGGCCTGCGCACGCTGGACGCGGTTCTGCTCACCCACAGCCACGCCGACCATATTATGGGCCTGGACGATATTCGGCCCTTCAACTTTGACCGCGCCGAACCCATTCCCGTGCTCGGCGATGCGGCCACTCTCGCCGATGTCCGGCGCGTATATAAGTATGTATTTGACGATAATTATCCCCACAGCACCATTCCCCGCATCGCGACCGCGGTCATAGACGCGCCCTGGGAAATCGGGGGCGTGCGTTTTGAACCGCTGACCGTCATGCACGGCCCGCAGCCCATTCTGGCGTACCGTTTCGGCCGCCATGCCTACGTGACCGATTTCAGCGAGCTTCCGCCGGCGGCGAAGGCGCGATTGCGCGGCCTGGATGTTTTATTTCTGGACGCGCTGCGGCGGCGCGGGCACCCGACGCATTCCACGCTGGAAAATTCCCTGGCGCTGGTGCGCGAACTGCAGCCGCGGCGCGCGTTTTTCACCCATATCTGTCATGAGCTGGGCCATGCCTCGACCAGCGCCGAATTGCCGCCGGGCGTGGCGCTGGCCTATGACGGCCTGCGGCTGGACCTCGACCTGTCGCCCGCCGATTGATCCGCATGCAAGTCTTTCGCGCCATGGAAGCGATCCCCGCCGGCCCCTGCGTAATGAGCGTGGGCAACTTTGACGGCGCGCACATCGCGCATCGCAGCATTCTGAGCGCGGTCGCGGCCGAGGCCCGCGCCCGCGGCCGGCGGGCCGCGGCGCTGACATTCAGCCCGCATCCCGCGCGGCTGCTGCATCCGGATTCCGCGCCCGCCCTGCTGACAACTGAAACGGATAAAATCGCCCGCCTGGCCGCGACCGGCCTCGATTGGCTTTTGATTCTGCCTTTTACCGCGGAGCTGGCGGCCATGCCGCCCCGGGAATTTGTGCAACATTTGCTGCTGCGCCGCCTGGGCATGGCCAGTCTTCACGAAGGCGACGATTTTCGCTTCGGCTGCCGGCAATCCGGCCAGGTCGCCGATCTGCGCCGCTGGGCGCCGGAACTCGGTTTTGATCTGCGGATTCACCCGGCGATCCGGCTGCGCGGGCACATGGTTTCCAGCTCGCAAATCCGGCAGTTTCTGGCGGCGGGAAACATCTCCGGCGCCAACCGCATGCTGGGCTATTGCTATCGCATGCAAGGTCCCGTGGTGGGCGGCCGCGGAATCGGCCGGCGGCTCACCGTTCCCACCCTGAACCTGCAATACCAGCCGGAGCAGGCCCTGCCCGGACGCGGCGTCTATATCAGTTACGCCCGGATCGAGGGCCGCGCCTGGCCGGCTTTAACCAACATCGGCATACGCCCCAGCTTTGCCGACGCCGGCGGCGCACTCACGGTGGAAACGTATCTGTTGCCCGGCCATGCCGCGCCACTAACCTCCTCGCCCGAGGAATTAACGCTTGAGTTTTTGCACTTTCTCCGCCCCGAGCATACATTTCCCTCGCCCGAGGCATTGCGCGCGCAAATTTCCGCCGATACCGCCCGCGCCCAGAACTATTTTGGGAAATTACACAAGGCCGGCCTCAAGCTTCTGTAAGCCGACCGGTCATCTCCGCGTATAATAGCGGCAAAGTCATGCCCGGCATGACCCATGTCAAATCTGTGAGGACCTAACATGAAATTTCGAATCTTACTGGCTGGACTGGGCTTGGCCTGGCTCGCGCCGTTCGCCCTGGGTCAAACCATTCCCAACCCGATTACCAGCGCGGTGCGCATGGTGCTGCATAACAGCGCCCAGCACATGATTGCTTCGGCGAAGCTGATGCCGGCCGGCAAATACGGCTATAAGCCCACGCCGCCACAGATGACCTTCCGGCATTTGATCAAGCATGCCACCATGGCCAATTACTTCTTCTGCTCCAGGCTGACCGGAGCGGCCATGCCCAAGGCCGCGCACGGCGTGATGGCCGGCCGGCCCGCCAAAGCGGTTTTAATCCAGCGCCTGCGGGCTTCTTATGCCTATTGCCAGGCGCGTTTTGCCCATGCGACCGATCAAGGGCTGGGAAATCCGGTTCATCTGTTTGGCCCGCACCCCATGTCCCGCGGCGCCGGCATGATCATTATGACGAACGATTGGACCGATCACTATGCCATCGCGGCGTATTATCTGCGCTTGAATGGCATATTGCCGCCCACGGCGCGCCGCCATCATTAATACCCAAGGTTGTTGCATATGCAATCAACATCCGCCGGGAAAATTCTTTTTCCCGGCGGATGTTTTTTTATCAGCGGATGATTTTATTGGCTGGAAATGGTTCTGGCCATCATCCCGCCGCTCAGCAGAACTTCGACGCGCCGGTTTTGCTCCCGTCCGCGGGCGGTTCGATTTGAGGCGATGGGGTCGGCGTCGCCTTCGCCGCGCGCCTGAATGCGGGCCGGGGAAACGCCTTGCTGAATCAGGAATTCCTGAACCGCCGCGGCGCGATCAAGCGATAAGCGCCGGTTCATCTCGGGCGAGCCCGAATCATCCGTATAGCCGCGAATGGTCAGCCACAGGCCGGGGTAACCGGCGAGCGCCCCCGCGACTTTGGCCAGCTTGATTTTGGCCGCGGGAGTCAGCCGCGCCGAGCCGGAGGCAAAAAGCAGCCCGGGCATATTCATGATCAGGCCCTGTGCGGTCGCGCGCGTGGCCATTATCATTTGCAGTTGCCGCCGCAAGCGGGCCCGCAGCCGGGCCTGTTGATAGCGCACCGCGACGACCTGGCTTCTGGCCCGGGCGGCGCGCAGGGCGGCGGCGCGGGCGCGGCGGGCCGCCGCGCGGCTCTGCCGGCGGGCGGCGCGCAATGCGGCCTCCTGCTGCCGCGTCTGCCGCCGCAGCTTGATTTGCCGCTGGCGCCGCAGGCTCAGCAGGCGCGCATCTTCGGCGGTTTGCACGGCGGCGCGGGCCATCATGCCCACCGGACGCAGGCCGGCGCGCCGGCGCACATATAGCCGCGCCTGGTCAAATTCCGCCTGGGCTTTGGCGTACAGCGAGTGCGCGTAGCGCGGCGCTCCCGCCCAGCGCGCGATGCGCAGGGCGTTTTCCGCTTCAAAATAATCGAGCGGCGCCGCCAGCGACACCGGGATGGCCGGCGGCCGTGTGACCGCCTGGCGCAGGTAATGGGCCCGGAGCAATAAATGGTAATGGGCGCGCACCTGTTCCTCGGCTCCGGTGGTGCGCGGCGTGGGCGCGTTTTGCAAGACCACGGTATTGCTCGGACGGCTCACGGCGAAATCCGGTTCGGCTGTGACCACCAGGCCAAAAGCCTGCAGATTGGTCGCGGTCCGCAGGCGGGCCACGCCGTGCAGCAGCTCCACTTCGCCCAGGTTGTGCGGCACGCCGGAAGGGGTAATGGCCCACAGCACATAGGTCATATCCAGCGGCCCCAGTTCATTGGCCGGAACCAGGCCGGCAAACCGCGCCGCGATATGCGTTACGCCATTGCGCATGTATATGCTGGCCTCGCCCCGCGCGGTGGCCGCCAGCGGCGTGCCTTGAAATTGCAAATGCGTGGCCGTCGCCCGCACCAGGTAATTCATGGCTGGAATCGTGCGTCCCACAACATCCAGACGGTAAATGGGCACATGTTTCTCATGCGCCATGGACAGGGCTTGCTGCCCGCAGAGTGGCCGGGTGAAGGCCAGAGCCGCCAGGCAGAGCAGCGATGTAAAGCCAAAGATCTTCTGCGGAGAATGATTGCGATTGTTATCTGACATGGGTGAGTTTCTCCTCATCTCGTTTTGAGTGAGCCGTGGTCCGCCATTCCGGTTTCCGGCAGCTATCAAGCAGCAATACCCCTGCCATTCTTCTAAGCCTTTAAAATCCAATGCCTTAGGCTGCGTCAACGATCCGCGATCTGCATCCGGAGCGAACTTTTTACCTGCGGCGTGAACGCCCGGGTGGCGCCGCGGCTTCCATATATTCCCGGCCCGCGCCGAGATGTATCGGTGCCGTCACAGGCCACGCATGCCTGCGATCGCAATCTCCGGAGGTACAATAGAAAGGTAAAAGCACCCATGCCGAGAGGAGCGGCAAATGCCATGGCGGAAAACATTCAGCAGATCACCGATGCCAACTTTGAAACCGAAGTCTTAAAGGCTTCCGTGCCCGTGCTGGTGGATTTCTGGGCGCCCTGGTGCGGTCCCTGCCGCATGATCGCCCCCCACGTCGAGGCCTTGGCCCATGAGCTCCAGGGCAAGCTGAAAGTCACCAAGATGAATGTGGATGACAATACGGCCACTCCGGGCCGTTACCGCGTGCAGGGCATTCCCACCCTGCTGCTGTTTAAAAATGGCCAGGTCGCCGAACAGATCGTTGGCTACGTTTCTAAAGACTCCCTGAAGAGTTCGCTCAGCGCCCACATTTAATGATCAGAATGGATTCGGGATGTGGAGGCAGGCCGCGGCCTGCCCGCGCGGGGGTGTGAATCCTCACGGACAGCGGATGAAGAAAACATCAACCAATTTGAAGAATGGCCCCTGCGTCGCCGTGGTCGGCGCGCAATGGGGCGATGAAGGCAAAGGCAAGGTCGTTGACCTGCTGGCAGCGCATTTCCAGTGGATTGCCCGCTACCAGGGCGGGCACAACGCCGGCCATACCGTCATCGCCGAAGGCCGCAAACTCATTCTGCAATTGATTCCCTGCGGCATTCTCGCGCCCGACGCGCGGGCCGTCATCGGCAATGGCGTGGTGGTGGACCCCGAGGCGCTGACCCGGGAAATGAGCCTGCTGGAAACCGCCGGCGTGTCCCTGGCCGGCCGCCTGTTCGTCTCGCAGCGCGCGCATGTCATTCTGCCTTACCACCGCATGATCGAGCTGGCGGCGGAAAACGCCCCCGGCCGGGTAAAAATCGGCACCACCTCCCGCGGCATCGGGCCCTGCTATGAGGACAAAATGGGCCGCCGCGGGCTGCGCATTGTGGACTTGTACGACCGGGATCTGCTGCGGGCCCATATTGAAAACGCGGTGCGCGAAAAAAACGCCATCGCGGCCGCGCTTTATGGCGGCGCGCCGCTGGATGCCGGACGGATGTTTGAAACCTATGTCGAATACAGCGAGCGCATCCGGCCTCACGTCGCCGAGACCTGCGCCCTGCTGAATCAGGCAGCGGACGCGGGCGAAAGCATCCTGCTGGAAGGCGCCCAGGGCGCGTTACTCGATATTGATCACGGCACCTATCCTTTCGTCACATCCTCCAGCACCACGGCCGGCGGCGCCTGCATCGGCACCGGTCTGGCGCCAACCCGGCTGACCGCGACCCTGGGCGTGACCAAAGCCTATGCCACCCGCGTGGGAGGCGGTCCTTTTCCCAGCGAACTCAACGACGCCGCGGCCGAGCATCTGCGCCAGCGGGGCAGGGAATTCGGCAGCGTCACCGGCCGTCCGCGCCGGGTGGGGTGGCTGGATCTGCCGCTGTTGCGCTACGCAATAGAAATTAACGGCGTCTCCTCGCTGATCGTCACGAAGCTGGATATTCTGGATGGCCTCGAGCGCGTGCCGGTCTGCGTGGGATATCGCCTCGACGGCAAGCCCTGCGACCGGATTCCCTATACCGTGGCCGAGCTGGAACGCATTGAGCCGGTCTATGAAACCCTGCCCGGCTGGCAGACCAGCACCGAAGGCCTGACCCGGTATGCGGACCTGCCCCCGGCCGCCCGAAAATATCTGGATTTTGCCGCTGACTGGCTGGGCGTGGAGATCGGCATGATCTCCACCGGTCCGGAGCGCAATCAGACCATCATGATTCCCGAAAGCCGGCTCAGCACTCTGCTGCCCCGGCCGGCGGCCGTGACGGCTTGAGATCACGCTCAGAGATAAGCGTCGCATAGCGGTGTTGGATCCCGCTCGGCAATCCTCACGTACATCCGTGTACGCCGCGGTTGCCTCGCGGATTCCGCCTGGCTCTGCTCGCTTCTCCGCTGAGCGCTCGGCAGCGTCCAACCCCGGCCTTCCAACTGGATGTGGATTTAATATTCTTGTTAGTAGATCCGTAGGCCATCGCAATGGGAGTACGTGGCCAAAGACTTCGCTCACTCCAGGCCATGAAGATCGCACTGGCGCAAATCAACCCCACCGTCGGCGCCCTGCGCGCCAACGCGGAAACCATCGCCGCCCAGGCGCGCGCGGCCGCGGCGGCCGGTTGCGATCTGGCGGTTTTTCCCGAACTCGCCATCTGCGGCTATCCCCCCCGCGATCTGGCCGAAAAACCTGATTTTGTCGCGGGCTGCCGCCACTGGCTGGCCTGGGCTTCGCGCCAGGCGCCCGAGATCACCATTCTGGCCGGCTGCCTGATGCCGGCTTCCGCGCGCACCGGCAAGCGCGTGCACAACGCCGCGCTGGGCCTGCAAAACGGCGCCGAGATCTTCGTGCAGGCAAAAATGCTTTTGCCCACCTACGATGTCTTCGACGACGCCCGCAACTTTGCCCCCGCCGAAGCGCAGACGCTCTGGCATTGGCGCGGGCGCCGGCTGGCAGTGACGATCTGCGAAGACGCCTGGAATGACAAAAATTACTGGCCCCGCCGCAACGCCCGCCTGCTCTACGCCCGCGATCCGGTGGCCGAACAGATGGCCGCGGGCGCGGAGCTGTTGTTGAACCTTTCCGCCTCGCCGTTCACCCGCGGCAAACTGGAGCTGCGGCGTGAAATGCTGGCCGCGATCGCCGAAGCTTACCGGGTGCCGGTTTTATTCTGCAACCAGATCGGCGGCAACGATCAGTTGATCTTCGACGGCACCTCGCTGG
>JAKAZV010000147.1 GCA_021826505.1 Acidobacteriota bacterium
GCGAAGGGGGAGTGGAATTAATCGGCGCCCTGGCCGTGGCACTTTTTATACTTTTTACCGGAGCCGCAAGGGCAAGGATCATTGCGGCCCACCTTTTCTTCCGCCCGGATGACTTGCTGCACGGGGGCGGCTTCTTCGGCGCCGGAGAATTGCAGTTCGCGTTCCTGGCGGCGGCGGGCGCGTTCGATTTCCTGGCGATACTCGCGCACCGAAATGCCCTGCGGGGTCACGAGTTCGCCATCGAGTTCAGCCGCGTCGAGCTCGAAATCGGGCGCGGCGATGAGGCCATTCGAGCCGGGGGCGACGTCGGTGGTTTGAATCTGGGCCAGGAATAAGGTGCGGACCGCGTCCTCTTCGATGCTGTTCTGCAGCTCTTCGAACATGGTGAAGGATTCTTTTTTGAACTCGATCAGGGGATCGCGCTGGCCATAGCCGCGCAGCCCGATGCCTTCCTTGAGATGGTCCATGCCCAAAAGATGGTCTTTCCAGAGGTTATCCACGACCTGCAGCAGCACCATGCGCTCGAACTGGCGCATGGCTTCGGCGCCCAGCAGATGCTCTTTTTCGTCATAGCGGGCATGCAGCAGGTCTTCGAGCCGGGGCACGAGCTCGTCGCGGTTCAACTCCTGGGCCGGGATGCCGGCGGTGACGTAATCCACGCCGAAGCGGTCGCGCAGGGTCTGCCGCAGACCCTGCAGGTTCCAGGTATCGGGATGGGCGTCCTTGGGACAATAGTTGTCGAGGTCGTTGGCCAGCAGGTCGTCCACGATGCCGAAGATATATTCCTTCTGGTCCTGACCGGAGAGCAGGCGGCGGCGCAGGTCGTAGATATACATGCGCTGCTTGTTCTGGACGTCGTCATATTCGAGCAGGTGCTTGCGCTGTTCGAAGTTACGGGCCTCGACCTGTTCCTGGGCGGCGGCGATGCGGCGGCTGATGAGCTTGCTGACGATGGGCTCGCCCTCGCGCATGCCCAGTTTGGCCATGACGCCGCTGATGCGCTCGCCGCCGAAGATGCGGAGCAGATCGTCTTCCAGCGAGAGATAGAAGCGCGACGAGCCGGGGTCGCCCTGGCGGCCGGCGCGGCCGCGCAACTGGTTGTCAATGCGGCGGGCCTCATGGCGCTCGGTGCCGATGATATGCAGGCCGCCGAGGGCGATGACCCGCGCATGCTCGGCGTCGCAGGCGGCTTTGAACTCGGCCACGACGGGATCGATTTCCGAGCGCGGGAGGACTTCCCAGGAGCGGCCCTGCTTGCGCAGCCGCTCGCGGGCCATTTGCTCGGGGTTGCCGCCGAGCAGAATGTCGGTGCCGCGGCCGGCCATGTTGGTGGAGATCGTGATCGCCCCCAACCTGCCCGCCTGGGCGACGATTTCGGCTTCCTTTTCGTGGTACTTGGCGTTGAGCACGACGTGGGCAATTTTGGCCTTGCGCAATAGCCCGGCCAGATGCTCGGATTTTTCGACGGACACCGTGCCCACCAGCACGGGCTGGCCGCGCTCGGAGCAGTCGCGGATTTCCTCCACCACGGCGCTGTATTTTTCCCGCTCGGTGCGAAAGACGACGTCGGGGTTTTCAATCCGGATCAGCGCGCGGTTGGTGGGGATGACCATGACATCGAGCTTGTAGGTGCTGAAAAACTCATTGGCCTCGGTCTCGGCCGTGCCGGTCATGCCGGCCAGCTTGCCGTAGAGCCGGAAGTAGTTCTGGAAGGTGATGGTGGCCAGGGTCTGATTTTCGCGCTCGATGCGCACGCCTTCCTTGGCCTCGACGGCCTGGTGGAGACCGTCGGACCAGCGGCGGCCGGGCATGAGCCGGCCGGTGAACTCGTCCACGATGACCACTTTGCGCTCCATGCGCCCGGATTCCTCATCCCGCTCGTCTTTCACCACGTAGTCCACGTCACGCTTGAACAGGGCGTGGGCCTTGAGGCCCTGGTAGACGTGATGGATGAGATCCATGTGGGCCAGATCGTAGAGGTTCTCGACGTTGAGCAGCTTTTCGACCTTGGCGATGCCTTCCTCGGTGAGGGTCGCGGTGCGGAGTTTTTCGTCAATGAAATAGTCGCCGGTGGCGGGAATTTCATTGCCTTCGGGCGGAGTGCCGCGCTCGAGTTGGGGAAGGATGCGGTCTATTTTGTAGTACTTGTCGGTGGACTCCTCCGAGGGGCCGGAGATGATGAGGGGGGTGCGCGCCTCGTCAATCAGGATGGAATCCACTTCGTCCACGATGGCGAAGTGGTGGCCGCGCTGCACGCACTCGGCGAGGTCGAATTTCATGTTGTCGCGCAGGTAGTCGAAGCCGAACTCGTTGTTGGTGCCGTAGGTGATATCGGCGGCGTAGGCCTGCTGGCGCTCGGATTCCTCGAGATCGTGGACGATGACGCCGACGGAAAGGCCGAGGAATTTGTAGATGCGGCCCATCCATTCCGAGTCGCGGCGGGCGAGATAATCATTGACCGTGACGACGTGCACGCCGTGGCCGGCCAGGGCGTTGAGGTAGCAGGGCAGGGTGGCGACGAGGGTTTTGCCCTCGCCGGTTTTCATTTCCGCGATTTTGCCCTGGTGCAGCACCATGCCGCCGATCAGCTGGACGTCGAAGTGGCGCATGTTGACCACCCGGCGGGCGGCCTCGCGCACCACGGCGAAGGCCTCGGGCAGGAGCTCATCGAGGAGGGTCTTTTCGGCGGCTTCGACGGCTTTGGGGTCGTCGGGCGCGTCGCCGGCGGCGGCCTCGCGGGCGGCCTGGATGCGGGCGCGGAACTCCGCGGTTTTGGCGCGCAGCTCATCGTCGGTGAGCGCGCGCAGGGCGGGCTCACAGGCATTGATGGCCGCCACCTGGGGGCGCAGGCGCTTGACCTGGCGTTCGTTTTTGGTGCCGAAAAGGCGGGCGATTAACGAGGGCATGTCAAAAAGAAACGGAAATATGGGCTGGGAACGGAATCCGCGGCGAGCCCCGGCCAGCGCGATGAAACATGGCGGCAGGCTGCTGTGCGAACTAAGCTGAGTGTATCATGAGGTTACGCTGGCCAGGGCGGCCGGGAACACCAAAAGACCATGTATTTTCTGACTGAATTGCTGGGTTTGCCGATCTACGGCCCCACCGGGGCGCGGCAGGGCAAGCTGCGCGAGGCGCTGCTGGAGCCGGCCCGCGATCCGCGCCGGGTGCAGGCGGTTTTGTTCCGCCAGGACGGCAAGCTATGGCGGCTGCCCGCCGAGTTCGCGGCCGTCAGCCTGCATGGGCTGCGGCTGCTGGCCGGGGCTCCGCAGCCGGAGCCGTATGAGGCCGACAGCGGGCAACTGCTGCTGGGGCGCGACGTGCTGGATCAGCAGATTATTGATGTCAACGGCCGCAAGGTGGTGCGGGTCAACGACGTGGGACTCGAATTGCACCGGATGGCGGAGGGCTGGATATTGCGCGCCATGGTGGCCGAAATCGGCGTCGCCGGGGCGGTGCGGCGGCTGCTGCAGGGCGTGGCGCCGCGGGAGTGGCTGGAGCCGGCCTCCGGCTGGGCGGGCACGCGGGCGATTCCCTGGAACGTCTTCAACCTGATCGAGACCGACCCGGCGCGGCGCATGAAATTGCAGATCACGTATCACGATCTGGGCCGGCTGCATCCGGCCGATGTGGCCGATATCGTCGAGGAACTGGCGCCGGCCGAGCGCGAGGCGGTGTTTGAAAGCCTGCAAAACGAAGTCGCGGCCGATGTGCTGGGCGAGGTTTCGCCCCGGCTGCAGCGCTCGATTCTGGAATCGCTCGATGCGGGAAAAGCCGCCGATATCGTCGAGGAAATGGACCCCGACCAAGCGGCCGACCTGCTCGGCGACCTGCCGCAGGAAACCAGCCAGGAAATCCTCAAGGACATGCAGGCGGAGGAGCGGGCCGAGGTCAGCGATCTGCTGGAGTTTCCCGACAAGACGGCCGGCGGCCGCATGACCACCGACTTTATCGCCCTGCCGGCCGCCGCCACGGTGAGCGCCGCGGCCGCCGCGCTGCGCGCCTATGACGGGCCGGTCGAGAGCATTCACACATTTTTCCTGGTGGATGACCAGCAGCGGCTGCTGGCCACCATACCGCTGGCCCGCATATTGCTGGCCGCGGGCGAGACTCCGCTGGCCAGCCTGGGCGCCGAGCCGGTGACGATCGAAGCAGATGAAAAGGACAGCGAGATCGCCAGCCGCTTTGATAAATACAATCTTTTCGCCCTGCCCGTGGTGGACCGCGACCGCCGGCTGCTGGGGGTGATCACCGCCGACGACGTGATCGCCCTGCTGCGCGGCAAAGACTGACGGGAATCAAACTTTCGCCACGATCACGAGAAAATCTTATTGTAAAAGCAAAATATATTTGCACACGGAAGTATGTATTTTGATAGCTATATGAGGGGGATTGATTCCGCCGCCAAAGCCACGCATGATTTTGGGCATGCATGGTTCATCACTGCGATTTACGACTGACCGCAAAAAACTAATAAAAATGGCCCGGGATGCCGGTCTGAATGATCAGGAAATTATGCAATATCTATTGCACCGCGAATATGGAGCAACACATCGGAAAGAAATCATTATTGGATGGTCCCCGTGGCTCGGGCTTTCCCCTGAAGCCGGGTTACAACTGGCTTATCAAACCGGCTTGATTGCTTCCGCTTCTTACCCTCGGACGAAGGGAAAGCCTCTAGATAAAGAGAAGGGAAAACCCGCTGGATGAATGCGCGATCCTTGGAGGATTGCCGGGCCAGACTCTGGATTTTAGAAATGCGCTCGGCTTTGGGCAAAGCCTGATATTTGCGCAATACGACCGCGATCAAGTGCCTTTCCGCCATGGCCATAGATTACCATTTTTAGCATTTACCTCATTCCATGCCTGAACCGCCTCGGATAAGCCAGATGAAAACACAGTGCTGAAAGCTAAGAAAAAGCGCAGTCCGGAGGACTGCGGTCCCGGCTGCGGTCCGGTTGCAACTAAAATCCGTGCCTGCCCTGAATGACGGGCATGGGCAGAAAGGAAACTTTCCCTCTGACAGTGAT
>JAKAZV010000035.1 GCA_021826505.1 Acidobacteriota bacterium
GGCTGGTGGTGCTGCGCGGCAATCTGGCGCCCGAAGGCTGCGTGGTGAAGCTTTCCGGCAAAGAACGCACCCGGCAGCGTGGACCGGCGCGAGTGTTTGAATCAGAAGAAGAGGCCATGCGCGCGGTGACTCGCGCGGAGGGATCACGTCCACTGGCAGCCGGTGACGTGGTGGTGATCCGCAATGAAGGCCCTCGGGGCGGGCCGGGCATGCGCGAGATGCTGAGCGTGACGGCCGCCATCGTGGGCGAAGGCCTGGGCGGCAGCGTGGCCCTGCTCACCGATGGCCGTTTCAGCGGCGCCACGCACGGGCTGATGCTGGGCCATGTCGCGCCCGAAGCCGCCCGTGGAGGCCCGATCGCGGCGGTGCGGGATGGCGACATGATCGCCATTGATGCGGAAGCCGGCACGCTCACCCTGGAAATTTCAGCCGAAGAAATCCAAAGCCGGTTGGCCCGGCGCACTCCGCGCCCGGCGCTTTATAAGTCGGGAGTATTCGCGAAATATGCCGCTTTGGTGGCATCGGCGGCGGATGGGGCGATTTTGAGTGCGGATGGTTCATTTAGTGGGCTTTGAAAGGGCAAAATAAATATATTGTCAGTTTTCGGCACATAACGATTCTGTTTTATGGCATGATCCTGTTAACGAAAACAGGTGACCATCAAAAGGGGAGGATTTTGGGCCGATGGCGGGTATATGTCCTAAATGTGAGTCCAGGGATATCGTCAGAATGCCTCGCAGTCTGGGCGAGAAATGGCGAAAAATACCGTCGGCATGGAAATGCCAGAATTGCCAGCACCGTTTTACCGATCGGCGCGAGCTGTTCTGCTGGCGCTGCCACAGTGATCTGGACCGGCGCCGGCGCTCGCAAACAGGCGATTATGTGGCCGCTATATTGGGATTAAAGCCCTATTCCTGCCGGCGCTGCGGAAAGCGCCGCTACCGCTGGGCGAGATAAATTTGCCATTGCCGCATCAAACGGCTTGGGCGTTTGCTGCGGCAATGGCGATGGCCGCGCTTTTGCGAAATCAATCGGCGAGCGCGCAATCGCATGCGGATGTGGCCTGAAATGTTCCCGTCTTACAAATGACCCGACCGCGAAGAGGTATGATGATGCAGTGGCCATTTCGCCTTTGGCCAGCGGCGATATACCGGCATAAATGAAAATACATCTCATCAACCCCAGCCATGTTTCTTTTGGGGTTGCCGTGATCACGCCGCGCTGGCTTTATGTATTGGCGGCGGCGACGCCGGCCATCTATGGCGATCCTAAGTTAACCGATGAGACCCTGCATCCGCTCGATTTCTCCCTCCTGCGGCCTGGGGACGCGGTGGGCATCGGCATCCACACCGGCAACGCCCTGCGCGGATATGAAGTTGGCCGCCAGGCACGGGAGCGCGGCGCCTGGGTGATTTTTGGCGGGATTCACGCCACGCTTTTTCCGGAGGAAGCGCAGGAGCAGGGCGGCGCGCACGCAGTCGTCAAGGGTGATGGTGACCTGATCTGGCAGCGGGTTCTGCAGGATTGCGGCAACGGACGGCCGCAGCCGATCTACGAGGGAGGAAAAATCGAAGCTGAGGGGTTCCTGCCGGCCCGTTGGGACCTGCTGCCCCGCAATGCCTATATGTGGGCATCCGTGCAAACCGTGCGCGGTTGTCCCAAACACTGTTCCTTTTGTTCGGTATGGCGCACCGATGGGCAGCAGCCGCGGCAGCGCCGCGGCGATTCGGTACTGCAAGAAATTGTCACGCTCCGCCGCCGGGGATTTCGCTTTATTGCCTTGGCGGATGATAACTTCTATCCGGTCTCGCTGGAAGACCTCCGTCTGGCCGAACGCCGCCACGATGCCCTCAGGCTGGAGCAATTGCGTAGTATCCGCGCCGAACGTTTTGCGCTGCTGGCCCGGCTGTCACAATTGCCGGGCGACACGGTTTTTTTTACCCAGATCACCATGGAGGCGGCCGATGACCCGGAATTTCTCGAAGCCATGCGCCGGGCCCATATCAAGGGAGCGCTGGTGGGAGTGGAGTCGGTCACGCCGGAGGGTTTGAAGGACGTCTACAAAGGCTTCAACTCTTCGGGCGAAGATCTGGTGCGGCGGCTGCATGCCTTCCGCGCCCACGGCATTCACGTGCTTGGCTCCTTTATTTTCGGCCTGCCCAGTGACCGCGCCGCCACCTTTGATACCACCCTCGAAATGGCTCGCCGTTCCGGCGTTACCTTCGCCCAATTCGTCATGCTGACTCCCTTCCCCGGCACGCTCGATTTCAACCGCTGGGAAAAGGATATGGCGGGCGATCCCACCCGCGTCGCCGGGCAGCCGCTGACCCGCCACTGGCTGATTCCCCAGGGGCAGCGTCCCAAGGTCTATGTGCCCCACCCGGTCATGACCGCCGACGAGATTCGCGACCGCACCCAGCGGGTATGGGATCAGTTTTACAGCCTGCGCGCGGTCTGGGCGCGCTCGCGCTGCGTGACTTCGCTGCGCGGCCGCCTCTGCTTCCTCCTGGTTTCGAAGCTTTACCGGCAGATGTATGCCAACACCGGCATCGCCACCGACAGCGCCCGGGTCAACCGCTCGCGGCGCTGGGCAAGCTGGATCGCACGCCCCTGCCGGCGCTTGTTTGTTGGCCGCCCGCTGCCGGAGTTGGCCGTTCCCGAAGCTTGAGGGAACGGAAAGACATAGCATCACTCCGGCAGGCGTTGCGCGACCAGCAGCAGATTTTCCCCCAGCAGCAGCGAGCGCGAGGTCAGGACACGAAAAATTTCATGGTTGTGGCGGCGCTGGACCGGGTCGCGTTCTCGGCGGAAGGCGATCCGGGTATAGAGCCAGGCGTAGGGCGCCAGGCCGGCATAGAGATAGCTGATGGGTTTGATATGGGTATGCGAAACTCGGGTCAGCCGAAAGCCTGTGGTGTGTAATAAATAACGCCACTCCCAAAACGTGCGCAGCCCGATATGGTGCAGGGGATGACGGGCGGATTCATGCAGTGGACGCGGATCCTGCGTATAAAAACCACTGGCTAAATAACGGACGCGGGAACGGAGTCCCAGCACATTGGGAGTGGACACGATGAGAAATCCGCCCGGGTGCAGAATGCGGTGGGCCTCGCGCGCGAAGGCGAAGGGATTTTCGAGATGTTCGATCCCCTCAGCGCAGACAATCAGGGCAAAAGCGCCGTCCGCGTACGGCAGAGGCTGGTTTAGATCGCAGATGCGGTAGCGATCGCGCAGGCCGGCGGGCGCCGGGCCGGAGGTAATATCCGCGCCGGAAACTTCAAAATGCAAGGTGGCCAGCGCCTGTGACAATTCGCCATCGCCGCAGGGCGCATCAAGCACCGCGGCGGCCGGGGGAAGCTGAGGGCCAAGTTCACGGACGGCGCGCAAAATCGCGGAGTGAATGGATTGACAGGCGGGACTCATCATCAATCAAAACGATAGCATCGCACAGCCGCGCGGATCAGATTATTCACCTGAAATGGCGCCCGGCGGAGGAAGAACCGCCAGATCGCGGTCAGGCCGGCGCCAGTGGGGGATTTCACGGCGGCGAAAGCGGAAGACCTCCGGCAGGCGGCGGAGAGCCTGCGCATAACCGGCGTGATAAGCGAAATCGCCGCGCAATGCCATTTGCGGCAATAATAAATGCGCCCAGAGGAGATGCCAGGCGAGCGGGCCGGAATCGAGATTGCGCCAGTGGAACAGCAGCCGGTTGCGCTCGATGACGACCGCGCGCTGCCAGGGCGTGCGATGACGGCGCGTGGTGGCCTGCCCCATATGGTGGACCTGTATACGGGGCTCGTATAAGACCCGCCAGCCGCGCTTGCGGGCGCGATAGGACAGATCCACATCTTCCCAGTAATATGGCGCGAAAATAGGATCAAAGCCGCCCAACTGCTCGAAGCCCGCGCGGCGAAAGGCGCAAAACCCGCCGGTGAGCATGAAGGAAGGCCCATCCGGAAGCTCCACAACGGGAGCCGATGCGGCGCTCATGTCGTAGTTGCGCCAGCAGCTCCAGAAACCCCGCCGGAAAATCCCTAATTTGCCGCCGGTTTCAAATTGAGCGGCGGGATGGCTGAGGCCGCGAAAGGTGATGCCGAAAATATCATCATCGGCAAAGCTCGCGAGCACCGGATCGAGCGCGCCCGCGGGCAGCACAACATCGTTATTGAGCAGCACGATGATGGGAGCGCGGGCGGCGAAGACGCCGGCGTTGGCGGCTGCGGCAAAGCCGCGGTTGTGCGGACTGGCCACCACGCGCAGGGCCGAAGTTTGTTCGGCCAGCCAGACAGCCGTACCATCGTTTGAGCCGTCATCGGAGATGATGATTTCATGGGACTGGCCCGATTGCGCGCTCCAGCACTGGGCTTCGGCGATGACCGAGGGCAGAAACTGGCGCAATAATTCCAGTCCATTCCAGGTGGGAATGACCAGCGCCAGGGCGGGAGGTTCAGTGGGCATGAGAGAAAGCCAAGGGTTAAGCATCGCATACAGCGCGGATGATTGCTTTCCCGCTCAGCCAGTTAGTAGCTCCCGATAAAACGCCTCTACCCGGGTAATCATCTGCTCGAGGGTAAAGTTAGACTCGATTTTTCCCCGGGCGCGCAGAGCCAGGGTTGCCATGGCAGCGGGTTCGCCCGCCAGCCTGCGGATCGCCGTGGCTAGGGCAGAGGGGGAACGCGGCGGGACCAGGATCCCATCCTGGCCGGAGGCGATGATATCGGCGGGGCCGCCGCGGTCGCTGGCAATGACGGGAACGCCGGCGGCCATGGCTTCCAGGATGACCAGGCCGAAGGGCTCGTCCCAGGATGGCAACAGCAGGATGTCAATCTCCGGAAAGAATTCCCCGGGTGAGGTAAAGGCGCGAAATTCCACTCGCAGTCCGCGGGCGGAGGACTGAAGCTGGCGAAGGTAGCTCTCCCGGCCCTGCCCGGCGATGAATAGCTGGTATCCGGGACCCAGTTCGCGCAGTGCGGCAATCGCGTCGTCGTGGCCTTTATGGGGGGAAATCTGGCCGAGCAGGCCCAGCGTCAGAGGGGTGTGCGGCGGATGGGGCAGAAACGGAAACTTTTGCGGCTCGATGCCATGGGGAATCATGGCGAGACGGCGCGGGCGCAGGCGGCGCACCTCATCCGCAATCGGGCGCGAGGGCGCGATCCAGCCGTTCACGCGGGCATAGAGCGGGTTGCGGCGCAAGGGATAGAGCAGATGGCGGGTGCACACCACGCGGGTGCGCGGCAGGCCGGTGGCGGCGGCGCAGACGAGCGGGTAATCGCGCCCCAGATGGGCATGCACAATATCAAACGGCGTGGTTCGCAGCAGGGCGCGCAGGCGCGTAACGGTTATCAGGTCGAGCAGGTTGCGAAACGCGAATGGATAATCGGCGGCAATGGCGCCCGTGGGCCGGCCGGCGGTAAAAACATCGTGGCCGCGGGCGCGCAAGCCCGCCAGCAGCTCGGCGAGATGGGTTTCGCCCCCGCCCCAGGCGGCGGCAGAGTTGACCTGAAGAATACGCATGGGTCAAAGCGATTTTAATTGAGACTGGGGCTAGCGTTCGCGGAAAATTTCCGCCAGCCGGGGCTGAAAGCCGGTGAGCGCATGCGAGAGCGCCACAGGATCAACGGCGAGATCGAAGTTGTGAGGCGTGAATTTTTGCCGATCACGGCCGAAAATCGTGAGCTGTTTAAGTTGCGGATCCACCAGCCAGTATTCCCCCACCCCATGCTGCTCATATGCAGCCAGCAGGAAAACAAGATTGCGTACGATCTGCTGATGGTAAACGATGGGCGAGGGGGAATGTAGTGACGGTCGGCGATGATTTCATGCCGCAACTGGTCTTCCGGCAGAGCCCAAAGATCGGCCGTAACGCAGCAGGGCTGGGCCGGTTCCAGAGGCCATCATAACCTCACGAATCTAATGTAACCTTGGCTGCCGGGCAGGGACTCGAACCCCGATAGGCAGATCCAGAGTCTGCTGTCCTACCATTGAACGACCCGGCAGCGGAGCGCGGAAGACCGCGAATTCCATTATTATAACAAGCCGGAGCAGAAAATCGGAGCCACGACCGATAGCGGTAGCCCATGAGTCTGCTCATGAAGTCTATAAAGGAATATCGAGTGGGAAACCCGAGGTTGCCTGTTAGGGCCTGGCTTTCCTGCATTGAACGATGCTGAGCGCTCAGGGAGAAGGGAACAGAGCCGAGCGGATTCCAACGCCGCTATGCGATGCTTATCCCTGAGTGTGATCCGCCAACATGAGCGCTTCCCGGCCAGAATCGCCGTCCCTGTCCGCGTTCCGCGGTGAATCCACGCGGCATCAACTGGCGCGGCGGCTGCTCTCCCACCCCACAATCGTGCTCTCGGGGGCACGGCTGGCGCGGGAGCTGGGAGTCAGCCGCTCGACGATCTGGCGGGAAATCGAAGCGCTGCGCCGGGCGGGGGTGCGGCTCAAGGGCGAGCCGGCCACTGGCTACCGGCTGGAAGCCGCGCCGGATTTATTGCTGCCCGAGCTGGTGGCGCCGCATCTGCGCGGCCATTGGGGGCGCGACATCCGGCATTTTTTTGTCCTCGATTCCACCCAGAATGCGGCCGTGAACGCGGCCCGGGCGGAGGCGCCCGAAGGCGCGATCTTTGTGGCGGAAGAACAAACAGCCGGACGCGGACGGCGGGAGCACCAGTGGAGTTCGCCGCCCGGAGCCGGCATTTATTGCAGCCTGGTGCTGCGGCCCCAGAGCCCGCCCGGCAGCCTGCTCAGCCTGACCCTGGCCAGTGGTCTGGCGCTGCGCGAGGCGCTGCGGGAAGCCTGCGGCCTCGAGCCCGAGCTGCGCTGGCCCAATGATCTGCTCTTCGCTGGTCGGAAGCTGGGCGGGATTCTGCTGGAGATGAGCGCCGAAGCCACCCGCATTCAATATGCCGTGCTGGGGTTTGGCATCAATGCCGGGCCGATGGATTTTCCCGGCGAACTGAAAGACCTGGCCACGAGCCTGGCCCATCATTGCGCGCGCGTGCCGGCGCGGGCCGTGCTGCTGGCAGCGATCCTGGAGCGGCTGGAGGCGCGCTACCGGCAATGCCAAAGCCGCGAAGGCGCGGCCGGCATTCGGGAAGAATTCGAAAAAATTTCTCTCTATGCGCGCGGCTTGCGGGTGCGAGTTGGGGAAGGCCGCGAAACCTGGACGGGAGTGACCCAGGGTCTGGATGAACAGGGGTTTTTGCGGGTCCGGCGGGATGACGGCCGGGAGGAAATTGTATATAACGGCCCGGTGCGTCCCCTTTAAAAAAGCACCGATTCCCTCTTCTCTTCTTCTTCGCTTTGTGGTGGCCCACGAGTTTACCTTGGTGATAGCATTAGCCAAATCGAGTGGCTAGGTCGGGGTTTCCTGTCAGGTCCCGACCCTCCCCCCTGGTACGAAGTTGAGCGCGCAGAGAGAAACGAGCAGAGCCAGGCGTTCGGAGCGGAGCATCCGGAATGTACACGGATGTACATGAGGAATGCGGAGCGACGAACCACGCCGCTATGCGATGCTTATCGCTGCGCGTCATCCATTCCTGCCGTAAGATATTTGCATGCTTCTGGTGCTCGATGTCGGCAATACCAATATTGTGCTGGGCGTGTATGAGGGCGAAAAGCTGCGCGCCTCCTGGCGGCTGAGCACGCAGATGACGCGCACCGTGGACGAGTTCGCGCTCACGCTGCGGGGGCTGCTCGAAGACTCGCCCATCCGCCGCGGGCAGTTGGACGCAGCGATCGTTTCCTCCGTGGTGCCTCCGCTCGATGCCATGCTGCGGGCGGGGCTGGAAAAATTTCTGGGCGCCCCGCCCATGTTCATCGGGCCGGGACTGAAAACGGGTGTGAGCGTGCGCTATGAGCCGCCCAGTGACGTGGGCGCCGATCGCATCGTCAACGCCGTGGCCGCCATCGAACGCTATGGGGCGCCGGTGGTGGTGGTGGATTTCGGAACGGCCACCACGTTTGACGTGATCTCGGAAAAACGCGAATACCTGGGTGGCATCATCACGCCCGGACTGGGCATAGCCTCGGAGGCGCTGTTTGCGCGCACGGCGCGCCTGCCGCGGGTGGAAATCAAGGCCCCGGAAAAGCTGGTGGGCTCGACCACGGTGGGCAGCATTCAGTCCGGGCTCTATTACGGCTATCTGGGCCTGGTGGATGGGATATTGGGCCGGCTGAAAAAAGAAATGGGCGCCAAGGTCCGGATTGTCGCCACCGGCGGGCTGAGCGAGTTGCTGGCGCGCGACTCGCAGCATATACAGGAGGTCGCGCCCGATTTAACGCTGGACGGGCTGCGGCGGATCTGGGAAAAAAACCGGCCAGAGAAGCGGAGCCGTGAAGCTGTGGGGAAAAAGGCCTGATGCAAGCGGCTCGGCCGTTCTTTGGCAAAGCCGCATGGCTGCGCCGCTGGTTTACGCCGGTTCGACTTCGATTTTTTTATTTTCCGCGTCGAGCAGGAGAAGGCGGAAATTGCGCATCTCGCCGGCTTTGAGCGTAACCCGGGGCGGCTCGGGAGCGGCTTCGGCGGCCTGGGGTTTTTGCCAGACGGCGGCCAGCTTGGCGGCGAGCGTGCCTTCCTCGATTTTGCGCACCGGCGGTCCGGCGGCCGGGCAGGCGGCCTCGACGCCTTCATCGAGCTGCACGCGGGCGGGATAAGCCTTGACCACGCGGCCGCTGACCACCTCGCCAGGCTGATGGGCGGCGATCCAGAGGTCAATCGGTTTGGGCGCGAGCTGCTTCAAGCCAAGACGGAGGCGGCGCTTGGGCAGATCGAGTTCAAGCACCTGCACGCGCACGGTTTCGCCGACCTTCAGCGCCTCACTGGGGTGCTGCAGGCGCTGATCGCTGATATCGCCGATGTGGATCATCCCGTCCACGCCCTCGGCCAGCTCGACAAAGGCGCCAAACGGCTGCAGGTTGCGGACGCGGCCCTCGACAATGGTCTGGGGCGCGAATTTTTTCGCCGCCTCATCCCAGGGATCGCCGAGCGCCTGCTTCAGCCCGAGGGCGATTTTGCGGTCTTTGACATTGACTTCGAGCACCACGGCCTCGACCAGGCTGCCCACCGGGGTTAGGACCTTGGGTTTGGCGGCGCGGCGCGACCAGCTCATTTCGCTGACGTGGATCAGTCCCTCAATCCCCGGCTCGATTTCGACGAAGGCGCCGAATTCAGCCAGGCGCTTGACCGTGCCGCGAACTCTCTGGCCGGCCGCGTATTTATCGGCCGCGCTGAGCCAGGGGTCGGGCGTAAGCTGCTTGATGCCGACCGAGATGCGGCGCTTCTGAGCCTCGATCTTTAAAATTTTGACCTGCGCGCGGTCGCCGATCGCAAACAGAGTTCCCGGGTTCTCAATGCGCTGCCAGCTCATGTCGCCCACATGCAGCAGGGCTTCGATGCCGCCCAGATCCACAAAGGCTCCGTAGGTGGTCAACGACTTCACGGTCGCCTCGACGGCATCGCCTTCGTGAAGCCGCTGGAGGGCATCGGCTTCCTGCGCCGCGCGCTCCTCTTCGAGCACCACCCGGCGGTCGAGCACGATGTTTTCCCGCGCCGCGTCAAAGCGGGCGATGCGGGCGCGGATTTCCTGGCCCACCAGCGCGTGCAACTCTTCCTGCGAGCGGGCGCCGCTGCGCGACTGCGGCATGAAGGCGCGTAACCCAACGTTGACGTGCAGGCCTCCCTTGCCGAGGCCGCCGACTTTGCCAATGACAATGCGCTGTTCCTCAAACGCCAGGCGGAGATCTTCCAGGTTGCGGGGACGGTCGGCTGAGAGCAGGCCTAGCCGGAGATTGCCCTCGGGATCAATTTTTTCCACGATCACCGGCACAGAATCGCCGGGTTGCAGCGTGAGCTCGCCTTCGGGTGAGCGGAGTTGCTCGAGCGGGATGAAGCCCTCGGATTTACCGCCCACGTCCACCAGGGCGGCATCCGCGGTGAAGTTCACGATGCGGCCCTCCAGCCGGTCACCGGGTTGCGGGCCGGCCGTCGCCATCGGCGCCGGATCCGCGGACATCTGCGCCATCAACTGCGCAAAACTGAGTTCTTCTTCGGAGCCGGAGGGTTCGGAAGATGGGGAATTTACGGAATCCTGCATGCGGAAGCAACCTTAACGCGGAAAAGATTGGACTCTAAGCGCAAGGCTTATTTTCGCATAGTTTGGGCAGAAACGAAGAAGCGGAGAATGAACGAAGGGGGCCCCAAAGCTATTTCTGGAAGGCGGAGCGGTTGGCGAGCCAGGGCATTTGCGCCAGCCGGCCCGCATAACGGCCCTCCAGCACATTGCGCAGGCCCGCGACACAGCGGCCGGCCATGCCCTGCTCGGGATCGGGCGAAAGACGGGTTTCTACGGTGCCGCTGGCGAAGTGATGATAAAGACGCAGGCGCCCGGCCAGATCTTCGGCGCGCAAAGGCGAGTCGCCGGGCAACGGTTCGGTGGCATAGACATCGAGCGCGGCGCCAGCCAGTTGATTCTGGCGCAAGGCTTCGATCAGCGCGGCTTCATCGAGCACGGGACCGCGGGCGGTGTTGATGAGATACGCCGTGGGCCGCATCCAGGCCAGGGTTTGACGATTGAGCAGGTGATAGGTGACGTCCGCGCCATCGGCCCCGGCTGCGGGATCACCGGGACGTATGAGCGGGACATGCAGGCTGACGAAATCGGCAGCGCCCAGGGCCTCGCGCAGGCTGGCCGCCTGGATGCGGGCGCGATGGCGGCTGAAGCCGAGTTCGTGGCGCAGATCCATTTCGCGCTGAACGGCGGCGATCCATTCCGGCTGCGGAGAGCGGCCGCAGGCCAGGAGGTTCATATCGAGGCCCACGCATTTTTGTGCAAAGGCGCGGCCGATGCGGCCAAGGCCGACCACCGCCACGGTTTTGCCGGTGACCTCGCTGCCCAAAAAGGGCAGGGCTGGGTGCCAGGCGCCCCATTGCCGTTCGCGCACCAGGTTTTCACTTGCCCAGAGCCGGCGCGCCAGCGCGCCCAGCATAAAAAGGGCAAATTCGGCCGTGGCCTGAGTGAGCACCCCGGGAGTATGGGTGACGGGAATGCCGAGGCGGCTGGCGGCGGCGAGGTCTATGTTATCCACGCCGACTGCGTCCTGGGCGACCACGCGCAGGCGGCCGTGGCCGGCGGCGAGCAGGCCGGCATCCACACAGTCGCGCAGGGTGGTAATCAGGCCGTCAATGCCGGATGCGGTCTGGGCCAGAAGCAGTTCGTAGGGGGGGGCTTCCGGGCCGGGATAGACTTCGAGCTCATACCCGGCCTGGCGCAAGAGGTCGAGCGCGGCGGGGCCGATATCGGCGGTGGCAAAAACCTTCATGTAAATGAAGTTGAAATTTGGCTCAGCGGGCGGGGTGCTGTTCGATCCAGCGCCGGATGCGGCGCAGGCCCTCGCTGAGGTTTTCCAGCGAATTGGCGATCGAGATGCGTAAATAGCCTTCGCCGCCGGCGCCAAAAGCGGTGCCCGAAAGCAGCGCCACGCCGGCTTCGTCGAGCAGTTTTTCCTGCAGCTCGCGCGAACTGAAGCCGGTGCGCGAAATGTTGGGAAATAGATAAAACGCGCCTTCGGGCAAGCGGCAGGTGATGCCGGGCATGCGGTTCAGCTCGGCATGGCAGTGATCGCGGCGGCGGCGGAATTCGGCGACCATGGCGTCCACGGCTTGTTGATCTCCGCGCAAAGCCTCGATGCCGGCCCACTGGGTGAAGGTCGCGGTGCAGGATACGGTGTTGATAATGAGCCGCTGCTCCGCCTCCGCCAGGCCCAGCGGCATGACGCCATAGCCCAGGCGCCAGCCGGTCATGGCGTAGGTCTTGGAATAGCCGTCGAGAAGAATGCAATGGTCGGCTATCCCCGGTTCGGCATAGATCGAATGATGGCCGGCGCCATAGTGAATGCGGCTGTAGATTTCATCCGAGAGCACCCAGAGGCCGCGCGCGGCGGCGAGTTCGGCGATCGCGCGCACGCTGGCGCGAGGCAGCATGCCGCCGGTGGGATTATGGGGCGAATTCAAAATGATCATGCGGGTGCGCGGAGTAAGGGCGCGCTCAACCGCCTCGGGCGTGATGGCGAAGCCGTCTTCTTCGCGCAGGCGCACGCCCACCGGGCGGGCGCCGATGAAGGCGGCGATGGATTCATAGAGCGGATAGCTGGGGTCGGGATAGACTACTTCGTCGCCGGGTTCGAGCAGCGATAACAGGGTCCAGTAGAGCACCGGTTTGGCGCCGGGACCGACGATGACCTGGGCGGGGTTCACGGCGACACCGCGGGTGCGGGAAACATATTCCGCAATGGCTTGGCGCAGTTCCAGAATGCCGGGCGCGGGCGTGTAATGGGTTTCGCCCGCATGCAGGGCGCGAATGCCGGCTTCGGTGATGTTGGCGGGAGTGGGAAAGTCGGGTTCGCCGATTTCCAGATGGATAACAGAGCGGCCCTGGGCCTCGAGTGCGCGGGCTCGCGCCAGCACCTCGAATGCGCCTTCGGTGCCGATGCCGCGCAGGCGGGAGGCGAATTTGGGGGGGGCGAGTACCGGCATAATGAAAACACTGAGTCCGGCGAGCCGCGGAAAATAGATTCTCCGCGGGTGCCGGGGCTGAAAAGTTTATTATAGTTCCCTGGGTAGGGAACCCGAGCCGCGCATGCCGCCGATCACTGTTCATGCTTCCGAAACCCGGCCGCGGAGGCGGTCGCTGGCGCTGGCCGCGGCGCTGTACCTGACCGGGCTGGGCGTGGCGCTGGCGCTGGTGAACTGCTTTTGGGTCGCGCGTTACGATCCCTGGCAAAGCTGGTTCACCCTGCCGCTGGGCGACTATTATCATTTCGTTTTGCCGGCGGCGGCGCTCTTGACGCTGGCGGGAGTGATTTTTCTCGAACGGCAGCCGTTGAGCGGGCTGCTGGTTGCCATTCTGGGCCTGCTGATTGGCTGGCCCGCCAATGGATATTTTCTTTTGCCCGGCGTGACCGTGGCCGCGATCTGGGCGGCGCGGCGCTTGCATGCCGCGCGCGTGGCCGTGGGTTTTATCTTATTGGTCCCCGGCGTGACGGCGATTTTTTATGCCCTGGAATCCGGGCTGAGCGCCCGGCTGGGTGTGGGACTGCCGGGGGCGCCCGAACCGCTGGTGCGGGCCGCGCTGGCCGGCCAGTTGGCAGTGCTGGCGGCCGGCTTGGGCGTGGCGTGGCTGGGCGCCTGGCTGCTGCTCGTCCGCCCTAGTGCCCGGCGATAAATGCCATTTCAGCATCAGGTTCAGGCCAGCGTGGCGAACGCTTTTTCAATATGCCGCGCTTTTTCTATGACGGCATGACGGTATCCATGACGGTATTTTAAAAATGCCGTCATGGCTTAAACCCTGGATTCTAAAGCGTTTACGCCCTCAATGACGACATGACGGTATTTTGCCCTCAAACCCGTTCCCGTATGATATTCTAAATTTATATTAAGATACTTAACGTGTTTATTTTCAGCATTTTGTCTTTGTTTCATGGAAGAATAAGTACCTAACGCGAAGCTAGGAACCCGCGCACCTGCCGCGCCAGTTGGCGGCCCTGGCAAGCCGTTGCCATGTGGCCGCAGTCGCTGGTCAGCAGGAAGACCCGGGCATGGACCAGTTTGGCGAAGCGCTCAGCCGGGCCGGGATAGACCATATGATCCTGGGCGGAGGGCACGATCAGCATTTTTGCCCGCACCCGCTTCGCCGCCCCGGCGAGCGTGCCGCCATAGGGGCGCGTGGTGTTGAAGCGCAGCACGGCCTCGCCTTGGCGAATCCAGTTGTCGGGGTCAAAGTAGGGCTGATCGTGCTCCGAAATCCAGATAAACTTTTTGAAATTGCGGCGCGCGACCGTGGTGGCAATGTGATGCGGGCTGGTCAAATGCAGCGTCCACAGATTCATGAGCGCCGGAATCACCAGCCGCCCGCGGTAATTCCCGTGATTCCAATCCGCATCCGAGCGAATGATCTCCAGACTGGTCCGCATCAGCAGCAAGTCATAGGCGGTGGGCCGCGGCGAGCCCACAATGGGCACCGCCAGGGACATAAAATTGGGGTAACTGACCACCCACTGAAAAGTCTGAAAACCGCCCATGGAAATGCCCAGCACGGCATGCACATGCCGCAGATGCAGTTTGCGGGTCAACAGCGCGTGCTCGGCGCGCACCATATCGCGCAGGCTGAAGTGCGGAAACTTCAGGCGCGGCTGCGGGCGGCTGTTGGAAGGCGAGGTGGTCACGCCGTCGCCGAGCGAATCCACCAGCACGGCGTACCAGCGCCGGGTGTCAATCAGCTTGCCGGCTTGCGGCCCGGCATCGCCCAGGAGCTGTTTCGAGATGCCGCTGAACCAGGTGGGCATCAGAACCGCGTTGGTGCGGGCGGCGTTGAGATGGCCGAGCGTGCGGTAGCCGAGGCGCAGATGCTCGATCACCTGGCCGTTATCGAGTTTGAAGTTGCCGAGATCGGCGAATTGCTGCCGGCCGGACTGGGCGCGCAGGGCGGTCGTCAGGGCGCCGAGGCTGAGCAGCGTGGCGGAGAGGGCGCGGATATTCATGGCGAGGCGATTTTAGCGTAAAAGCCGGCCCTCCACCACTGCTTCTTGTAGCGTTCACGGCCGAGTCTCATTGTAGTATAAATGCGAAATCGCAGGCCGAAGAGCGGGGTTTCCTGTCAGGTCCCGCGACTATGAAAGTCAATAAAATTCCAGCCATCATTCGGGTTCGCAAACCCCGGCTTCGGCCGGGAAGTTGCGAATAGGTTTCGCCTTAAAAAAATGCGGCTGTGCCGCAAAGCCGGGCTTCGGCGCAATCATCGGCCTGCTTTCAATGCCTGCCCGGAATGCCGGAACTTCACTTGGCCGCGGTATTGCGGCAGCTCCGCATAGGCGTGCCGCGCCGATAGAATTTGCAAACCCTCGCGGATGGTTTCGGTAATGCCCTGGCCGGAAGCATGCTGGGCTTGGCGCAATAATTCCTCCGGCAATTCCACCGTGACGTTTCGTTTTTTCGTTCTTGACCTCATAGGCAATGCCATATTTTTATATAGTAATATTGCCCCCGTTCAAATCATGGTCCAGCCGTGAAGCAAATCGTCACCCGCGAACGCAATAAAACCTATTACCGCATCCTGCATCTGCCGCTCTGGCTGTGGGTGTTCTGGATTTTACCCGGCCCGCTGACTTACGCGTTATTCACCCGCGGTCCCGGCCGCGCCAACTGGATCTGGCTGGGCATAGTGCTGGCGGTCTGCCTGTGGCGCGGCTGGCGGGGACGGCTGCCGGGGGTGGAAGTCCGGCCCTACGTGATTTATTTCGGCGAAGACCGCCCCAACCTGCCCTATCGCGTGGTGTGTTATACCGCGTGCTGGATTGATCTGCTGGCGCCCTATGTCCTGAATCTGATTGGGCTGCTGGTGGCGGCTGTCACGGGGCGCTGGCGGCTGTCCTGGGATTACGCGCATTTGTACTGGCCGCTGGCGGGGCTGATCGTGCTGGCCACAATATGCAATCTCACGCCCCGGGCGCGGCGCTCCACGCGGCGGGAAGGATCCGAGCGGGCCTGGTTTTATGTTGCCGTCTGGACCGTGGTTCCGGCGCAGGCGGTGGCCTGGGCGATGTGGCGGCTGGGCGCGGAGCTTCACTGGATTCCGGAGCGGCTGATCGAGGCGCGGCTGGGGGCCTTTCTAGCCGCCAGCATCGTGCTGTTAAGCCTGGGGTTGACGGGCAGGCTGCCGCGTACGGAGCGCTATGATGCCGATGCGGCGGCCCCGCATCACTTGTAGAATTTCCGCGTCAGAGATACAGTGAGTGGGTTTGAAACTCAAAAGATGCGAGTGGAGGTGGGTGCGTGGATCTCGTTGACACATGGAAATTCCGGGCAGCAATTTTTTCTTTCGTCCTGGCCATGCCGCTAGCCGCGGCGGCCGCGACCGGCCCCGTGGTCCGCATCGCCAGCGGCCGTCTGCGCGGGGTGACGCGGCACGGGCTGGCCATTTACAAAGGCATTCCCTTTGCCCAGCCCCCGGTGGGCCGTTTGCGCTGGCAGCCGCCCCAGGCGGTGAAAGCCTGGAGCGGCATCCGCGCCGCCACCCACTTCGGCCACGACTGCATGCAGAAGCTTTTTCCCGGCGATGCCGCGCCGCTGCGCACCCACCCCAGCGAAAATTGCCTCTATCTCAACGTCTGGGCGCCGGCGCATATCAGCCATCCGCTGCCGGTGATTTTCTGGATCTACGGCGGCGGGTTCGTCAACGGCGGCACCTCGCCCGCGCCGTATAGCGGCGCCCAATTCGCCCGCGATGGATTGGTATTTGTCAGCGCCAATTACCGGGTCGGACGTTTCGGCTTTTTTGCCTTCCCGGCGCTGGTAAAATCCGGCGGGCTTTTCGGCAATTACGCCCTGATGGACCAGATCGCGGCCCTGAAATGGGTGCGCAAAAATATCGCCGCGTTTGGCGGCAATCCCGGCCAAGTCACGATTTTCGGGGAATCAGCCGGCGGTGCCTCGGTGCTCGACCTTTTAACTTCACCGCTGGCGAAGGGTCTGTTTGTGCGTGCCGCGGTGGAATCGGGCGGCGGCCGGGATGAAGTGCTGCCGCCGGCGCGGGTGCGCCATGCCGGCCCCAACGGCCAGCCTTCGGCCGAAGCTGATGCCGTCAACTTCGCCCGCCTGATGGGAATTCACGGCTCCGGCGCGCGGGCTTTGGCCGCGCTGCGCCGCCTGCCCGCGGCGGCGATTGTCCACGGGCTCAATATGGCCAGCATGTTTCCCCAGCGCAAAATTTATTCCGGTCCCGTGCGCGACGGAAAATTGCTCGTTCACTCGTCGGAAACCGTAATGCGCCAGGGCGGCGAGGCGCGGGTTCCGCTGCTGATTGGCGCCAACAGCGCCGATCTGGGCTTTTTCTTCGCCCGCACGCTGCGGCAGGCTTTTGCCCCCTTTGGCGCCCATGCGGCCGCGGCGCGGGCGGCGTTTGATCCGCACCATGCCGGCAATGTCCGCGCCATCGCGCAGCGCATCGGCATGCTGGAAACCATGGTTGAGCCCGCGCGCTTTGTCGCCCGCATCTACGCGGCGGCGGGAGAGCCGGCATATCAGTACCGGTTTTCCTATACTGCGCACGCGCTGCGCGCGCGTCTGCACGGCGCGCCGCATTCGTCAGAAATTCCCTATGTTTTTGACACGCTGCGCCACTCGATGTGGGCGGCCTTCGGCAAGGGTCTCACCCGGCAGGATGAGGCCACGGCCCGCGCCATGCATGCCTATTGGGTGAACTTCGCTAAAACCGGCGACCCCAACGGACACGCCCTGCCGCACTGGGCGAAAATCAGCTCGCACGGCAATCAGATCATGAACTTCACGCTGCACGGTCCGAAGCCGGAGACCGATCCTTGGCGGAAGCAGATGGATTTGGTTGCGGCGATTCAGAAGTAACCGCGGTGTGTTCAAGGGGCGGCCGGGCTTGTGCCGCCCCTGATTTTTTCTGAAAAGTCTGCGCCGGCATTTTCATCCGCTGCATCGGCTGCATGCGGCCGGAGAGTTTGCGTTCGTCCGTTTTGGCGCGGCTGGAACGGCTGGCTTTGCCTTCGTTGATGCCGCCGCGGGGTTTGCGTTTAAAGGTAGCCATAGCCTTTACGATGCTACCTTCAGCCCAGGGTTTGGCTCCGGCTGCCGGCAGCGTCGGCCTACGAGTCCACCATTAAGAATATTAAAGCCGCATCGTGTGGGAAGGCCGGGTTGCTGGTTAGGACCTGGCCCTCCGCCATTGAACGATGCGGAGCGCTCAGGGAAAAGCGAGCAGAGCAAGGCCGGAAACCGCGAGGCGACCGGAATGTACACAGATGTACCTGAGGATCGCCGAGCGGGTTTCCAACGCCGCTATGCGATGCTTATCCCTGAGCGTGATCCTGATTTCAGCTACACTCTTCGCATGTCCACCGATCGTCGCGACTTCCTCAAGCTGTCGAGCATATCCGCGCTGGCCGCTCCCTGGGCGGCGGCTCATGCCGGTTCAGTGCCCAACGCCAGCGCCATGGCCCATGCCGTTCCGGATGCCGTGCCACCCACGCCATTTCCCCGGCTGGCGATGATCATTGTGCATTTCACGCCGCAGAAGGTGGCTTTTGCTGCCGAAACCGGCTATCAGGGCGTGCTGGTGCACATTGACAACCAGCACTTCAACCCCGACACCATCACCGACCGCCAGATTGCTCAAATGCAGCGCGCGGCGCGCGAGGCGGCATGTCCCATCATCAGCCTGGAATGCATGTGGGGCTGCAACCATATTGACGCCAACCCGGTCAAACGCCGGCGCCAGCAGGCGCGCTTTATCCGCGGCATGCATATCGCCCACGAGCTGGGATGCAAATTTCTCGGCACCTTCAGCGGCGGCATGAAGGGCGCCACCGGCGAACGCCAGGCGCGGGAGCTGGCCGAGGTCTTTAATGAAAAATACCTGCCGTTGTGCGAAAAGCTGGATCTCAACATCGGCTGGGAAAATTACCCCTGTTCCATCAACTTCGCCATCTCGCCCGGACTGTGGAAGGCGGTTTTTGACCGCGTGCCCAGCCCGCGACTGGGGCTGGAGTTTGATCCCTCGCATCTGGTGCGCCAGTTCATAGACCCTTATGCCGCCGCCTGGGAGTTCAAGGACCGCATTCATTCCTCCCACGCCAAAGACACCGAGATCACGCAGCCCATTCTGCAAAATACCGGCATTCTGGGCGAGGGCTGGTGGCGCTACCGCATTCCCGGCCAGGGGCTGATGGACTGGCCGCGCTTTATCACCGTGCTGTTGCATGCCCGCTATAACGGAGCCCTGGCGGTCGAGCAGGAAGATCCCTTCTGGAACAGCCCCAAAGCGCCGGTAAACCCGGTATTTCCCGTGGCCCGTGCCGATGGCTTCCGCCTGGCGCAGCGTTATCTGAGCATGTTTCTGCCGGGCCGGCTGGGTTAATAAAATACCTGGTTCTGCCAGATTGCCGCTAGCCCCTCCGGCTTTCCCCCGGGCGTAATGCATAAAATGCCTGGCCTTGCGCCAGCTCTTCCAGCCGCCGGCGAGGAGTGTCGAGAGCTTCATCGGTCAGGCGAAAGGTCCCGTGATGAATGGCGATGCTGGTTCGGGCGCCGAGAATCTCATGAGCTTGCAATGCGTCTTCCGGCGCCATGTGGACCGGCCCCATGAACCAGCGCGGCGCATAGGCGCCGATCGGCAAGAGCGCCAGTGCTGGCGGACCGAACTGCTCGCGAATCCAGGCAAAGTGGCGGCCGAAGCCGGTATCGCCGGCAAAATAAATCATTCCCACCGTGGTCTCGATCACATATCCGCACCATAGCGTGCGGTTGCGGTCATGCAGTCCGCGGGCGGAAAAGTGCGCCGCCGGAACCGAACACAGCCGCAGATCCGCGCCGGCCAGGCTTTCGCCCCAGTCCAGTTCCCACACCGGTCCGATATTGCGCTGGCGCATCCAGCGGCCCACGCCCGCGGGGACCACCCAATGCGGACGGTCGCGGCCGGCCAGCCAGCGCACCGAGGGCCAGTCGAGATGATCGTAATGGTTATGGCTGATGAGAACGGCGTCTATATGGGGCAAGTCCTTTTGCCGCACGCCGGGCCAGCGGTGCCGGCGCGGGCCGAGCCAGGCTACTGGACTGGCCCGTTTCGACCAGATAGGATCGGTCAGCAGATTCCAGCCCGGGCCTTGCAACAGCACCGTGGCATGGTTAATGAAAGTGACATGGAGCCGGCCGGCATCGGCGCGCGCCGGCGGAACAAAGGGTGCGACATCATTTACCCAGTCTGGTGAAGGCTCGGGCCGGCGCTGGCGCTGCCAGCGCAGCACATCCAAGAATCCCCGCGCCTGCTGGGCTTCCGGGTTGAAATAATGCCGGCCGTCGAAATGGGGGTCAAGGCCCGGCCGCCGGCCCGGTTCGCGCCGCAGCTCCATCAACCCATCATGACGGAAGGAATGCGCCCGCGCCAGACGAGGTTGAGCCGGTGACAGCCTTTCGCCCCGTTATTTTGCGTGCGGGGCCATGATGCGGGCCAGCAGGTTGGGCGTGCCGGGAATGCGCGCCAGGTGCGGAAAACGTGCGCCGCCGTAATAGGCGATTGAAAGCGTGTGGTACCAGCCGCTGCCCACGATCTGCAGTTTGATCGGAGCCGGGTTATGCCGCGCCTGCGTGAGCGCATAGTTGAGTTCGCTGACGCTGAAGGCACGGCCGTTGACTGCAGTAATTCGGTCGCCCTGCGCCATGCCGGCCTTCCAGGCCGGTGAGTTTTTCAGTAAGGAGATCACCTTGCCGTTGCCCAGCACATTGAAGCCCAGGTCATACCAGTAAATGCCGCCGCCGTGCATCAGCGCGGTGCGGGCTTGCAGAAATGGATTGGGCTTGGCGTTGTACACCAGCTTCCAGCCCGTGCGGGCCAGCTCGCTGGTGGGTGGCAGGGGCGCGATATCGTAAATGTGCTTCTGGAAAAAGGCATGCCAATGATAGGGCTGTACCTCGTTCAAAAGGCGTTCAATATCAGCGCGGGTATAGGTTTTGGTGATGGGGTTGGTGACGGCGGGGGCGGAATAGAGATGCAGGAAGGTGTCCAGCGACTTTTTACCATGGGAGAGCTGGCGGATAATACTGTCCACATCCAGCCAGACCAGTTCGCCTTCCGTATAGAAATCGCCCGCGGTGCGGCTGATCGAGGCATACTCGTTGCTGGCTTGATATAAATACGGCGCCGCCGTCGTCAGCGCCACCACCGGGGTGGTCGCGCGGCCCGGCTCGGTTGCCATTTGCGCGTAAAGCGTGGCCAGATACTGGGGATAATCGGCGGGCTTGCGAATGCCCGACCGGAATGAGAGCAGGTCTCCCAGATACTGGTTCATGCCCTCATAGACCCAGAGCAGGTCGGTGCGCATGGGCACCTGAAAGTTGGGCGTGGCCAGATCGGCGGGACGGCGGTATTTGCCGTTCCAGGAGTGGGAAAACTCATGTGTGATCAGATCGCCGCCGATCAGCGCCAGGGCCGGGTTGGTCATGAAATCGGCCGGGGCGCGATCGTCAGACGATTGATGGTGTTCAATCCCCTGAAAGCCGATCTGATTGCTGAGCGTAAGCAGGGCATGGTAGCAGGCAAAGTGACGCGAGCCATAAAGCGCGAAGGCTTCGGCCGGAACATGAAAATAGGCGGCCTTCACCTTGGCTGGAATGTCCAGATCCTTGGGATTGCCGGCAAACATGTCGAGCTTCACGCAGGCCGGTCCCTGGCGCCAGAGCGTCCATTTCTTCACGAACCTGCCCATGTCGAGCGGCGAATCGACCAGCATGGCCAGCGTCAGGCGGCGGAAATGGGTAGTGGCGTTGCGGGCCGGCCCGCGCCGTGTAAGTGCGGTGCCGAACCTCCAGCCGGTGGACAGCGTAATTGAGGGCTTGACGAACCAGGTATGTGAGTCCACTCCGGCCTGATAAAGCACGGCCCGGTTCCAGTTGAGAATGGCAACGGTGCGGGTGGCCATCACGCCGCTCGCGTCATTCATGATCAGGGTGAAACGCGCGGTAATGGCATGGACGCCGGCTGGAACCCGTATATGAAAGGCGTACATGTCCGCCAGGCCGCGATGCCACATGATGGGCCGGCCATGAGCGGTGATGCGCAGCATGGCCAGTTCGTCAATCGGGCCGGTGGGGCCATGTTCTCCCGGCACCCATTTGGGATAGACCAGGGTGAACGGGCCCGGGCGCACGGGAATCGTCTCATGCACATAGATCAGGCCGCGCCAGACCTGGCTGGCGTCGAGATGCAGCACCGCCGGGCGCGCGAGCGTGGCCAGCGAGGGCGCCGCATGAATGGGATAGGCGTACTTAGGAATATAGGTGCCGCGATACTGCGCGGCGGCGAAAATGGCGGCGGAAAAAACGAATGCCGCTGTCAAAGCGAAAGTTCGGGTGATTTTCATAAAAACGCCTGTGGGTGGGGATGGGAAAACGCAGTGTAGCACTAATAAATCTGAATATGATGTGCGGTTTGACTTGCTTTGCCGTACCTGTGGCAATGGCCAGTGCGGCTGAAAATAAGGTAATTCGGTTGTAGGTAGAATGTGGGTAGAAAGTGGTTTCATTATTTTTGAATTTTTGGCCTTCAAAATGTTTTAGCCGCGGCCTCCATGGCAAAATGGCTGCATGCCGCAACTCGCAATTCCCGATGTGCCTGCCGCCGCGCCGGCCGTGCCCCGGATCTCCCGGGATGAAGTCGCCGCTCTGTACCGGCGTCCGCTGCTGGCCTTGATCGAGGCTGCGCACGCCGCGCACGTGCAATACCACCCCGAGCCGGAGGTGCAGCTCTGCCAATTGTTGTCCATCAAAACCGGCGGCTGTCCCGAAGACTGCGGCTACTGCCCGCAAAGCGCGCACTATAAAACCGGGATCAAAAATGAACATTTGATGGAACTTGAGCCCGTGCTGGCGCAGGCGCGCCAGGCCAGGGACCAGGGCGCCACCCGGTTTTGTATGGGCGCGGCCTGGCGCCAGGTGCGGGAAGGCCCGGAATTTGACCGCGTGCTCAGCATGGTTTCCGAAGTGTCGTCCATGGGTCTGGAAGTCTGCTGCACCCTGGGCATGCTGACCGCGGCGCAGGCGCAGCGTCTGGCTGCCGCTGGCCTCACCGCCTACAACCATAATCTCGACACCTCGCCCGAGTTCTATGGCCAGATTATTCACACCCGTGAATACTCCGACCGTCTGCGCACGCTCGAGCATGTGCGTGATGCCGGGGTGCAGGTCTGTTGCGGCGGCATTCTGGGCCTGGGCGAATCCGAAGAAGACCGCATCAGTCTGCTGCATGTGCTGGCCACGTTGCCCAGTCCGCCCGAATCGGTGCCGGTGAACGCGTTGGTTCCGGTCGAGGGTACGCCGCTCGAAGCCCGGCCCGCGGTGCCCGCGCTTGAGTTGGTGCGCATGATTGCGGCGGCCCGGCTGCTGATGCCGCGCTCCAAGGTCCGGTTGAGCGCCGGCCGGCTCAGCCTTTCGCCCGAAGCGCAGGCGCTGTGCTTTTACGCCGGCGCCAACTCAATCTTTGTCGGCGAGCGGCTGCTGACCACCCCGAATCCCGAACAGGACCAGGACCGGGCTTTGTTGCGGCAATTGGGGCTGGTTCCCGAACCTCCTTATAAGTCCGCGCCGGCGCCGCCAGCGCTTCGCTCGTCCGCCGCCGCCGCGGAAGCTGATACGCCTTCGCCGCTGGCCGGCCTTGAGTCGGCCTGGCGGACGGATCTCGATCGCCTGGAAGCTCTACAGCGCCGCCGCAATCTGCACCCACCCCAGGGGCTGGACTTTTGTTCCAATGACTATCTGGGCCTGGCGCGCGATTCCGGAGTTCGCCGGCAAATTCGCGATTTTCTCGCTGTGACCGAACAGATCGGGGCCGGCGCTTCGCGTCTGGTGGCGGGTGAATTCACCGCCCTGGGCGAGTTCGAGGCCGAGTTTGCCGCTTGGCGCGGCACGGAAGCGGCTTTATTTTTTCCTTCCGGCTATGCCGCCAACACGGGCTTGCTCGCATGCCTGGCCGGCGCGGATGATCTGTACTTTTCCGATGCCCTCAACCACGCCAGCCTGATTGACGGCATGCGCCTGAGCCGGGCGGGCAAAATTCAGTTTCCGCATAATGATTTGACCGCGCTGGAAGAATTACTGCAACGGCATGTCACCCCGGGCCGGCGCTTCATCGTGGTTGAATCGCTGCACAGCATGGAAGGCGACCGCGCGCCGCTGGCCGGATTAGCCGTACTGTGCCGCAGGTATCGCGCCCTGCTGGTGGTGGATGAAGCTCATGCCACCGGACTCTTCGGCCGCGAGGGCGCGGGCCTGACCGCCGGCGTGGAGCTCGATGACGTGCTTGCCGCCTCGGTGCATCCCTGCGGCAAGGCTCTGGGCGCGGCCGGCGCCCTGATTTGTGGTTCGCGGCTGCTGCGCGAGCATCTGATCAATCATGCCCGCACCTTGATCTATTCCACCGGGCCAACCCCCGCGCTGATGGCCCAGCTTCGCGCGGCGCTGGCGATCATTCGCGTCGAGCCGGACCGGGCGCGCCGGGTGCGGCAAAAGGCACTCAGCCTGCGCCGGCGCCTGAATCATTTGCCCTTGGCCGATGCCTCCTCGCCCAACCGCGAACCGGAATCGCCGATTATTTCCCTGCTCTGCGGCAGCGATGCCCGCGCCCTGGCCGTGGCCGAGGCGATGCGGCGCCAGGGCTTTGAAGTCCGCGCCATCCGGCCCCCGACCGTGCCC
>JAKAZV010000036.1 GCA_021826505.1 Acidobacteriota bacterium
AGAGTGCAATAAGACCGTTTTTATGGCTGTAAGTTGAATGTAATACCATGCCGCAACCCACCTCGACTGCTTCCGCCGCCGGCCGGGTCAGCCATGTGCGCTGGCTCATCTGCGGGCTGCTGTTTCTGGCCACGGTCATTGCCTACGTGGACCGCAGCGTGCTCAGCTTTCTGGAAAAAACCCTGCAAAGCGTGATTCCCGGCCTGAATAGCCTCACCTACGCCCACATCATGGTCGGCTTCATGATCGCCTACGGCATCGGCCTGGCCGTGGCCGGCGGCCTCACCGACAAGCTGGGCACGCGCCGCGCCTTCGCGCTGGCGATTTTATTGTGGAGCTTTGCCGCCATGCTGCCGGCCTTCATTGCCAGCGTGCATGGCTTTCTCGTGGCCATGGTTCTGCTGGGCCTGGCCGAAGCCGCGAACTTTCCCGCCTGCATCCGCACCGTGGCGGAATGGTTTCCCCAGGCCGAACGCGCCCTGGCCACGGCTCTGTTCAACTCCGGCGCCAACGTCGGGACCATGGTTGTCCCCTTCGTCGTGGTGTTTTTCACGATGCGCTTCGGCTGGCGGCAGGCCTTTCTCGCCACCGGCGCCTTGGGGTTTCTGTGGCTGTTTCTGTGGCTCTGGATTTATAAGAAACCGGAAGCCCATCCCGGCGTATCCCCGGCGGAATTGCGGCACATTCAATCCGGACACGCCGAATCTCCGGCCGGAATTGCCTGGCGGCATCTGCTGCCGGTGAAAGAAACCTGGGCCTTCGCCATCGGCAAATTTCTTACCGACCCCATCTGGTGGTTCTGGCTGTTCTGGCTGCCCCGCTATCTTGAAGGCACCTTCCATCTGAAGCTTGGGCCGACCAGCATTCCTTTCGCCACCGTGTATCTCATTTCGATTATCGGCAGCATCGGCGCGGGCTGGCTGCCGGCCCGCTTTTTGCGGCGGGGTCACACTGCGAATTGGTCCCGCAAGATCACCATGCTGATCTGCGCCTTAGCCGTCGTGCCGGTGATTTTCGCTCCCTATTCCCACAGCCTATGGGTGGTGGTCGCGCTGGTGGGACTGGCGGCCGCGGCGCATCAGGGCTGGTCGGCGAATATTTTTACCATTCCCTCCGATGTCTTTCCCAAAACCGCGGTCGCCAGCGTGGTCGGCATCGGCGGCCTGGCCGGCGCCATCGGCGGCGCGCTGTTTCAGGAACTGGCCGGCGTGGTCGTGCATCGCACTCACAGCTATTTGCCGCTTTTCGCCATTGCCTGCGTCATTTATCTGCTCGCCCTGGGCATCATGCATCTGTTGACGCCTCGTCTGGCGCCGGCGCGGCTGACCGTTGGAGATTAAAACAAGCTCTGCGCGAACTTTCCTGACTCCTGCCGAATTCGCCCTCTGGAATGGCGAAGCCATATAAGTGGCTTTGCCACTAACAGTCTTACTCTCACTGTATTCTGTAACCTGTGTCCACACCCATAACCCCCGATGCCGCTCTCGAACCGGCGCAGGATACGCCGGCCGCGCGCCGCTGGCGCTGGCGCATTGTGTTCATGCTGCTGCTGGTCTCGACCATTAATTATCTGGACCGCGGCACGCTGGCAGTGGTAATTCCCCGGCTGCGCGGGCTGTTTCACATCTCGGACGCCCAGTATGCCTCGGTGGTGCAGTCGTTTTTCTACGCCTATGCGGCCATGTATGCGCTCTCGGGCTGGATCATGGACCGGCTGGGGCCCAGGCTGGGGCTCGGCCTCAGCGCCGCCTGGTGGTCGTTCGCCGCCGCCGGCAACGGCCTGGTGCAGGGCATTCTGGGCTTGCGCGTCTTTCAGTTCCTGCTCGGCATCGGCGAGCCGGCGATGTTTCCGGCGGCCTTGAAATTTGCCCAGGAGCGTTTTCCCCCGCGGCAACGGGCGCTGGCGATGGGCGTATTTAATGCCGGCACCTCGCTGGGCGGCACGCTGGCGCCGCCGCTGGTGGTCTTTCTGATGCTGCGCTATAGCTGGCGCATTGCGTTTTTCAGCGTGGGCATGGTGGGGTTGCTGTGGGTCTGCGGCTGGTGGTGGGTCAACCGCGCAGGCGCGATGACCCGCGCCGGGGTGCGTGAAATCGAACGCTCGCCCGAAGCGGCAAGCAATGCGCCGCGCCCCGGCTGGGGCGCCATGATGCGCCATCCCCAGGTCTGGGGCGTTCTGGCCGGCCGCGCCTGTTCCGATCCAGCCTGGTATTTTTATCTTTTCTGGCTGCCCACCTATCTCTACAAAGTGCGGCATTTTTCTCTGGTCGCCATTGGCGCCTATGGCGCCCTGGTTCCCGCCCTGGCCAGCGCCGTAGGCAATGTCGCGGGAGGCTGGCTGAGCGGAGTCCTGACCCGCTTTGTCTCGCCCATACAGGCGCGCAAGCTGGTCATGCTCATCACCGTGGCTGCGATGCCGCTGATTTATTTCGGCACCCATTCGGCTTCGAACACCGTGGTCATCGCCGCCATCAGCCTGGCGACCTGGATGCACCAAAGCTGGTCGGTGAACCTGCAAACCCTGCCCGCCGATTCCTGCCCCGCCGCTGTTTCTGGCCGCGTGGCCGGGCTTTCGGGCACCGCCGGCACGCTGGCCTCCATCCCCTTTACCACCTTCATAGGCTGGGCCGCCAGCCAGCATCATTACAACTGGATTTTCCTGGCCGCGACCTCCATTTATCCCATCGGCTGGATTCTGGTTTCAATTCTGGTCCGCAAACGCTGGGACGACGCCTCCCTGACCGTTGCCTGAGCTTGCGGCCCGGCTCCTTTTCGTAAGTGAAATGCGGCCGTGCCGCTGTTCTATGCCGTGCATCTTGATCATAAAGATGGCATAATGACCACATTTTTAGCGGGTTATGGCAAAACCATCCAAATCCAGAGCGGAAGCAAAGCTGGCCAAGCCGCTGCCCGCATCCACGCCGGAAACTAAAATTGCCGCGCCCGGCCCCGCAATGGGCCGTTCCGCTGATTCGGCGGCTTCCGCGTCCCCGGCGCCGCCCACCGCAGCGGGTAAAAAGTCAAAAGTTCGCGGCCGCTCCCGGCTTCAGCCGGAATTCCCCCGGGACTTACTGGAAAATGGCGAGGAATTAGCCGCTCCGGCAGAAAAAACCGTTTCCAAGCCGCCCCCGATCGTGGCCGTGGGCGCTTCCGCCGGCGGTCTCGATGCATTTAATCAGTTGCTTTCGGCTCTGCCCGAGGATACGGGCATGGCCTATGTGCTGATCCAGCATCTCTATCCCGCCAAGCTCAGCATGCTGCCCGATCTGCTGCGCCGGCGCAGCAAAATGCCGGTGATCGAAATTCAGCCGAACACCGAGCCGCTGGCCAACCACATCTACGTCCTCGGCGCGAACTGGTTCGTCACGCTCAAAGGTGGCAGGCTGCGTCTGAGCAAACGGGAAAAATCTCCCGTGGCGTATCTGCCGATTGACGCCTTCATGAGCTCGCTGGCCGAGGAGCGCGAAAGCGGCGCGATCGGCGTGGTGCTTTCCGGCACCGCCAGCGACGGCACGCTGGGTCTGACGGAGATTAAAAATAACGGCGGCATCACCTTTGCCCAAAGCGAGGAAACGGCGGAGTTCGACACCATGCCGCGCAGCGCCATCGCCGCCGGCTGCGTGGATTTTGTCCTCTCGCCGGGAGAGATCGCGCATGAGCTGGCGCGCATCGGCCGTCATCCCTATGTTTCCCATTATCACTCGCCCGGCAGCCCCGCGCTGAGTGAAGATCCGGTGCTCAAGCCGGTGCTCGATCTGTTGCTGCGCGACACCGGAGTGGATTTTTCCCGGTATCGCTCGAGCACCATCCGGCGCCGCATCGCCCGCCGCCTGGCCCTGCATCCCTTCGAGCGGATCAGTGATTATATCCGTCTGCTGCGGGAAAAACCCGAGGAAGTCAAACGCCTCTACGAAGATTTATTGATACCCACCACCCGCTTTTTCCGCGATCCGGAGTTGTTCGAGGCGCTGGCCCGGCAGGTGTATCCCCGGCTGACGCAAAACCGGCCGGAAGGGCTGCCCATACGCGTCTGGTCGGTGGGCTGCTCGACGGGCGAAGAGACCTATTCGCTGGCCATCCACTGGCAGGAATATCTGCATGGCGCCGGCCTGAATTTTCCCCTCCAGGTCTTCGGCACCGATCTCAGCCAGAACTCGATTGCCAGGGCCCGCACCGGCCAGTACTCGGCCGAGGTGATGCGCGATATTTCGCCCGAGCGGCTGCGCCGCTTTTTTACCCAGGATGAAGGCGGTTACCGGGTCAACAAGACGATCCGCGACCGGTGCATTTTCGCCCAGCATAACCTGCTGCGCGAGCCGCCTTTTGCCCGCCTGGATCTGATTTTCTGCCGCAATGTCATGATTTACATGGAGCCCAGCCTGCAGCGCCGGATCCTGCCGATTCTGCATTACGCCCTCAACGCCAATGGCTGCCTGGTGCTGGGCACCTCCGAAAACGCCAGTCTGCTTCCTTTGCTCTATGCCCCGCTGGACCGCAAATGGAAAATCTTTTCCAAGCTGCCCGCCAGCCACGTTCCCATCCCCGAATTCGGCAGTCCTCGCCGGGAAAGCGGCAAGGGATCGTTCCCGCATCCGCCCAAGCGCGCTCTGTCTGGCTATGACGCCCAGCAGGATGCCCTGCGCGAAGCCAATCAGGTTGTCCTCGATGTTTATTCTCCTCCCGGCGTGGTGGTGGATGCCAATCTGGAAGTCATTCAGTTTCGCGGCCATACCGCGCCCTTTATCGAGCCCGCCTCCGGCGCCGCCAGTTTGAACCTGCTCAAGATGACCCGGGGCGAGCTGGGCGCCTTTATTCACGCCCTGATCCAGCAGGTGAAAAGCACGAACCAGCCCGCCCGCCGCGCCGAACTGCATCTGGAAACCAATCAGGGCCAGATCCGCTTCAACCTGGAAGTCGTTCCCATCAACAGCCGCCATCCCAAAGAACCGCTGTTTCTGGTTTTATTTCAGTCGTTGGACCGCGAACCGCCGCAGGCAAAAGTCCAAAAGAAAAAACCGGTCTCCGGTCAGAATGAAATCGAGCGCCTGCGCCAGGCCCTGGCCAACAGCCAGCAGACCGTCCGCACCCTGATCGAGGAGGCGGAATCGTCGCGCGAGGAATATCAGGCCGCCAACGAGGAAATCGCCTCGGCCAATGAAGAGCTGCAGTCCACCAACGAAGAGATCGAGACCTCCAAGGAAGAGTTGCAATCGGCCAATGAAGAACTCAACACCGTCAACGAGGAGCTCAGCCATCGCAATGCCGATCTGCATCAGGCCAACGACGACCTCAACAATCTAATCGCCACCGTGGGCATTCCCATCGTCATGCTCGACCGCGAGCTGCGCATCCGCCGCGTCACCACCGCCGCGCAGCAGGTGTTCCGCCTCATCGCCGCCGACATTGGCCGCCGCCTCACGGACTTGCGGCTGACCATTCATGCCCCCGAGCTGGAAGCCTGGGCCGCGCGCGTGATCGCCGGCGGCGAATCGCATGAGCTGGAAGTGCAGGATGCCGGTGGCCACTGGTATCTGCTGCGCCTGTATCCCTACCGCACCGCTGACAGCCGCATCGAGGGCGTGGTGCTGGCCCTGCTCGACATTCATCTGCTCAAGCACGACCGCGACCGCCAGCAGGAAACCCGCGTTCTGATCGCGTCCATTACCGCCGCCGTGCGCGAGCCGCTGGTGGTGCTCGACCAGGAATTCAAGGTGCTCACCGCCAACCCGGCCTTTGCCCGGCTCTTCGCCGTCAAGCCGGAAACCATCCTGGGCACTCCGCTATGGCGGATTGGCGGGCGCTGGAATATCAGCCGCCTGCGCGAGGCCCTGCAGCAGGCGCTGCGGCATGAAGCCGTCATGTCCGATTTCACCATCGAACATGAATTGTCCGAGCTCGGCCGCCGCGAGCTGACCCTCAATATCGGCCGGTTGATTCCCTATCCCGGCGCGGGTCCGCTGCTGCTGGTGGCCTTTGAGGATGTCACCGAGCGCGAGCAGGCGATGGGCACGCTCAAGGCCAATGAACGGCTCCATGCGGCCAGCCGTTTTGCCTCTATCCTGGCCCATGAAATCAATAACCCCCTCCAGGCCCTGACGCAGGCCTTATACCTGCTGCGCGAAACCGTGCAGCCCCTGGCCGGCGCGCATGCCGCCGTGGCCCAATCGCTGAATTATCTGAATATGGCCGACAGCGAACTCCAGCGCCTCACCCGCATCAGCCAGGAGCTGCTGCAGGCCGGCAACCTGGGCAGCGCGCCCGGCGAGTTCCGCGCCGCCGAGCTGATTGAGCGTGCCTACAGTCTGTTCGCTTCCCGGCTCGCCGCCAAGCGGGTGCGGGTGGAAAGGCGTTTTGCCGACGGGCTGGCCTCCTGGGGCGTGGCCGATGAAATCATGCAGGCCATGATCAACATATTTTTTACCGAGCTGGAAGCGCTGCCCGAGGCCGGGCAGCTGGTCCTGCGCATCAGCCCCTCGCGCGACTGGCATGACCTGAAGCGCCGCGGAGTCCGCATTCTCATCGCCGACTCCGCTCCCGCCCTCACGCCCGCCCAGCATCGCGCCGCCTTTGGCCCCGACCCCATGCTGACGCCCGATGCCTCGTCCAGCCTGCATTTGTGGCTGAGCCGGCAGCTGATCGAAAAAAACCTCGGCCGCCTGCGGCTGCGCTCCTGCGCCCATTCCGGACGGTTCTACTCCATTTTCCTGCCCGAAAAAGAATCGCGCTCCCCGCGCCGCAGTTAAGCGCGGGTTTTCTTTCTCGCGGGCGCCCGGCTTCGCCGTCCGTTCTTCTTCTATCCTATAAATATGAATGACAGCCGGCGTTCGCTGTGGGCCATTGGCTGGTTCCGGGTTTCCCGCAGTCTGGCAGCCGGCATGATCATGCTGGGCTTTCCCTACCTCATTCTGCGCACCCTGCACTACGGAGCCTGGACCCTGGGACTGCTCTATGCCGTGGCCGGCATCGGCACCGCGGCCCTGGGCCTGGGCTTTGGCTTTCTGGCCGATGTCTGGGGACGCAAGCCGACAATGATATTGGTGGGCGTGCTGCTGCCCATCAGCGCCGGCTGCGTGCTGTTGTCGCTGCGGCTGGCGCATCCTCTGCCGGGCTTATATGCGGCCTCGATTCTAGGCGGCTTTTCCGCCACCGGTTCGCTGATGGGCGGCGGGGTGGGGGGCGCGGCCCAGCCCATCCAGAGCGCCGTGGTGGCGGACCTGACTCATCTCGAAAAACGCACCTTTTATTTTTCTCTTTTCACCTTCATCAGCGGCATCTTTGCCGCGCTGGGCGCCTTGCTGGGGCGGTTGTTTTCGGTTCCCAATATGTTTCTGGCGGCCATGATCATCGCTTCCGTCGGCCTGCTCGCCCTATTGCCCCTGCGCTTGCCCCGCTACCGGCCCAACCCCCGCAAACTGGCCAGCCGCAAAGTGATCGGCAAATTTTCCCTGACCGGCGCCTTGAACGGCTTCACGCAAGGCCTGATCACGCCCTTTCTAATCCCGTTTTTCGTGCTGGTGTTTCACGTGGAGCGGCCCCAGATGGCCATTTATGGCTTCATCAGCGGCAGCCTGGGTTCGCTCGCCCTGCTGGCCGCGCCGCTGCTCGAGCGCTGCTTCGGCTTTGTCCACAGCATTGCCGTCACCCGCGGCCTGGGCGCCATGTTATTGATCATTTTGCCGCTCGAACACTGGCTTCCTCTGGCGCTGGGGATTTATTTCCTCACCCCGGCGCTGCGCGTGATGGCGCTGCCGGTGCAGCAAACCGCGCTCAGCGAACGGGTCAATGCCGACGAGCTGGGCCGCGCCCTGGGCCTGAACCAGGTGGCGCGGCTGGCGGCTTCCTCGGGCGCCATTGCCTTTACCGGCTATATGTTTGACTTCGCCCTGGAAGTTCCTTTTTTCCTTTATGGCGCAATTATGGTATTGAATATATATCTTTATTACCGTTTTTTCCGGCAGCCCGACTCCCCGGCGCCGGAAACCGGCGATACCGCCATTCAGGCGTAAGAAAGCGGCGCGGTTATGCTGGCACTGAACCCGCATCTGGAACTGCATATCGGCATCGCGCTGGTGGGCGCGCTCGCCAGCGCCGCCATTGCCGTCATTTTGTGGCGGCTTCCCCGGCGCGCCATGACCGGGGTGCCGCAAAATCAATGGCTCATCGCCTGGGCTCTGATGACGGCGCATTTTGCGCTGCAAACCGCGGCCCGCGCCCAGCTTGCCCGGCCCGTGACCAATCCCGCGGCGAATCTGCTGCTGGTGGCCGCGTTCTGGGCTTTTTGCGACTGGGCGGTCAATCTGGTCTGGCCCCGCCTGGGCTGGGGATTGCGCGCCTGGGCGCTGGCCATGGCGGTCTGGATGCTGGCCGCTCCCAACTGGCACGGCTTTCTGCTCCTGGCCGGGCTGGGGCTGATGCTCACCGCCGGCGGGTTGGCCGCGCTGCGCCTGCCCTGGCGCACCGGGCTGAGCCGCGGCATTCTGGCCGCCGGCATGCTGGGGTGGGCTTTCGGCATCGGCCTGCTGCCCGACCTGATGATCCGCTACGGCTTGCTCTCCGGCAGCCTGATTGACGCCGAAACCCTGGTCTGCAAAATTCTCTGCGGCCTGGCCATGGTGCTGGTGGTGCTCGACGAACAGCGGGATTTTCTCAACGATCTGTTCGAGTTCATGCCCTGCCCGTATTACATTTTCAATTCCGATAACCGGATTGTGGAAATCAACCAGAGCGGCCTCGACATGCTGGAACTGCCGCGCAAGCAGGTGCTGGGCCGCACGATCCGCGAATTTTGCACGCCGGAATCCATTGCCGCGTTGCCCGACTGGCGCCAGCGCATGGCCATCTTGCGGGCCGGCGGCGAAATCGAGCCGGTGGAAATGGAGCTGGTCTCCCGCAGCGGCCGCCGCTATGTCGTGCACAACAGCGTGGGCGGCATCTATGGCTCCCGGCGCGAGTTTATCGGCGCGCGATCGGTGCTGCAGGATTTGAGCCGCGAGCGCTCGCTGCGCCTGCAGCTCATGCAGGCGCAGCATCTGCAGGCGGTGGGCACGCTGGCCGCCGGCATTGCCCATGATTTTAATAATTTATTGACCGTGGTGCTGGGGCAAATCGAGCAATTGCGCCGTCACGGCGAGCAATTGTCGGCGGAATCTCTGGCCCGGCTGGACAAGGCCGAAGCCGCCGCCCGCCGGGGCGCGCACACCGTCGAGCGGCTGTTGAGCTACGCCCAGCCCAGCCGCGAATTTCAGCCCCTGGATCTGGCCGAGCTGGTGCGCGCCTTCAGCGACGAGCTCCGCACCACGCTGCCCGCCCACATTGAGCTGGAATGCCGCGCCGCGCCCGGCCTGCCGCTGGTGCAGGGCAATGCCGAGCAGTTGCGCATGGTTCTGCGGCAACTGGCGCGCAACGCCGAACAGGCCATGACCGAGGCCGGCCGGCTGGAAATTGAGCTGCTCCGCCCGGATGATGCCGCGCCGGCCGCCCTGCTGCGCGTGCGCGACAACGGCCGCGGCGTGCCGCCGGAGCTGCTGCCCCGCATCTTTGATCCGTTTTTTACCACCCGGTTTCCCGGCCAGGGCACCGGCCTCGGCCTGGCCATGGCGCAAAGCATTATGAATGCCCATGGCGGCCATATTGAAGTTTCCAGCCGGCCCGGGCAGGGCACCGAGGTGCTGTTGCGCTTTCCCGCCGCCGCCGCCGCGCAGGCGGCGCGGGCCTGAGCCGCGCAAACGTGGTCCTGTTAATTTGCGGGCAGGCAATGACCCAAGAGTTTTTATCAGACCGCATGCGGGAGCGAATGCAAAAAAGCGGTCCCGCCGCTTTTAAGATCCTGGGAAGTAAGCATCAGGATCCGGACCCGCGCGATGGATAACTAGCTCGCACCACGAAGCGTCCCGGCTGGGATACAACGATCGCCTTGATCGCGGCGGGGCGGCCATTGAGCCGCGCCCGGAGCGGCGGTTGGCCCCGCCAGCGGGGCAAAACGATGCGAGCCCGCGGCCCGGCGGGGTTTTGCAATCGCAGCACAAATTCTTCACCGCCCGCGGATTTTCGCCACTGCCAGCGCACGGCAATCGGACCCGCTACCGTGGGCACATCTCCCCGGGCCCATTGCAGGCCGCTGGGATGCGGCGCAACCCGATAAGCGCGGTAGCCGGGCTGGCGGGCTTGAATGCCGAGAATGCTGTGGGTCAGAAAATATGTGGGGGCCGCGCTCCAGGCATGGCAGGAGGTGCCGGTTGCCTGCTTGAAGTTTTCCCAGAAGGTGCCGTTGCCGGCCCGGATCATGGGACCCCAAAGCTGGCGGATGTATGCCAGCGCCGCACGGTCGCGGCCAAAGTGCGTGAGCGCGCGGAGCACGAAAAACATGCCGTAGGTCTGCGCCTGCACGATATCCCGCGCGGGCTGGAACCCGGGCGTGCTCTGGTTTTGTCCCACCCCGGGAGAGATCACCCGCATTTTCACCTGGCGGGGATCGCTGATCTGGTTCAGAATGCCGGCAATCCGGCGCCGGGGCGCCAGGCCGAACAAGACCGCATCGGCGTTGCCCAGTTGCCCGGTTAGGGGACTGAGCCGGCCGTGATCCCAGCTATCCATATAAAGCTTGCGGCCGGGATTCCAGAAGCGCGCGAAATGCGCCCGAATTTCGCGGGCATCGCGCCGGTAGCGGGCCGCCCGCCGCGATTCACCGCAAGTTTGCGCCATGGCGGCGGCATTTTGCAGCGTGTGGTAATAGAGAGCGTTGAGAATCTCGCTTTCACCATGCTTATCGGGCATGGACCAGTCCAGAAATACCCAGTAGGGCATGCGGCCGAGCAGACCGTCACGCCTCCGCAGGCCATGGAACCAATGCATGGCCCGGTTGACGTGGGGCAGCATGCGGCGCAGAAAGCGCCGGTTGCCGGTTTGCAGATAGAAATCATGCACCGCGTTAACGAACGAAAACACATAATCAACAATGATGCCGGTGCTTTCTTCGCCGTTATCGCTGGCCATGAGCGTCGCGCCATCGCGGCGCTGTTCGCGCGCCGCGTCCAGCAGGAATTTACGCGCAATGTCCTGATTGCCATCGGCCACGCCATTCACCTGGAGCTCGACCTGGCCGTCGCCCACCCACTCATCCTGTTCGCGGGTGGGACAATCCATGGTGCCGTCATAGGTGCAGAGCTGCCAGGTATAGGCGCCCATGCGCCAGAGCTGATTGAGTTCGGCGTCACTGGAAAGAAAATGTCCGGCATGGCGAAGACGGGCGGTGGAAAACCGCAGCCCGAAGGCTACCCGCAGCGGGGCTTGCAAATGAGGAAATTCCAGTTCCACAAAACGCAGGCCATGCCAGCTGAACATCGTCCAGCTCTGGGCGCCAGCGCGGGCATGATAGCGGGCGACAAATCGCCCCCCGGGCTGATTGGCGGTAACATTGCCGCCGGCCAGGCGTTCGCCCCAGCCGATATTCACCACCACCGGCCGGGAAGTCCGGATGGCCAGGCGCGGATAGCCATCCACTTCTTTACCCATGTCGAGAATGAGATACGGCGTGGCGCCGCTGGCCAGGGGATGGACGATGGTCTGGGCGCAACCCGGGCCGAAGCGTGGACAGGGATGCAGAAGTGCCTGCGCCTGGGTCACGATGGCGGCATCGGGATGCAGCGTCTCATGGCGGAAATGCCGGGCCAGCCGAAGCAGGGAAACGCTGCCCGCGCCGGCCGCCGTCCAGCCGGCGCTCACCAGCCGGGCAGGATGGATTTCGCGCTCCAGCGGATAGGCCAGCGGCCGCGGCGTGAGATGAATATACGGATCCACCGGCGGCCGGGAGACTCCCCAGTAGTTGCGCAGCACCACCGTGCGCGACCAGGAGTGATCGTTGAATTCCGTATTCCGCCACCGCGCCTGGGCCGGCCGGGCACGGTAATCTTCAATGTCGGGCAGATTGGCATCCATGCGCGGGGTATGCCACTTCCAGGCGAGGTTGGGCGCCACCCGCCAGCTTCCGTCGCTGAGGATATAACGCCGGCCGCTGCCATGCCCCAGCGCGAGCTGGCATAAGAGCGCGCCATGGCCCCAGGAACCGGGCGTAACCGGAAACCCCGCCGTGGGCCGCTGAAACCAATGCACTTCCACGGCGATGACATTGCGGCCGGGGCGCAGCCAGCGCGCCGCGGAAAACACATCGTAGTAGCCCCAGTATTCAGGCGCCTTGGCCGGCCCTTGGCCGATGCGATGGCCATTGATCCACAGCTCATACCGGCTGACCGCAAAAATCGCCAGCCGGGCGAACCGGGGAACTCGGGTGAGATGAAATGATTTGCGAAAACGCAAAAACTGATTGCGATGCGGCGGGATCATGCGGACCCCGGGCCCGGCCGCGGTTTGCGGCCCCAGCCAGCGCGAAGTGGCCGGCGTGGCGGCCCAAATCCACTGCGCCCGCCAGTGCACCCGCGGCATGCGATACCGCGCCCAGCCCCAGCTGGCGGGCGCGCAGAGCAGTAAAAGCCCGGCTAAACCCGGAAGCCAAACCCGCGGCCGCAAATCAGATCTGTGCTGTGTAAAACGAAATTTCATGCGCCTCACCTGCTGCGGCGGCTTGATTTTATATTCCTTTGCCGCCGTTGTCATGATCCCTGCGGCCAGCCTCAGCCCCATTTCAGCTTGCGGCGCAGCAGGTCATAGTACGAATATCCGGGCCGCCGCACCAGCCGCACATCGTGCGGGCTTTTCTGGAAAATAATGCGGTCGCCGGCGGCCAGGGGACAGCCGGGCTGCCCATCCATGGTCAGGTACGTCTGTTCGCCCACCGCCAGCATATGAATTTCGATCCGGGCCGTGTCGCGCACCAGTAAAGGACGGTTATTCAGGGCATGCGGACAGATGGGGGTAATGGCCCAGGCCGCCAGTTCCGGCTGCACCAGCGGCCCGCCGGCGCTGAGCGAATAGGCGGTGGAACCGGTGGGGGTGGCGACAATCAAGCCATCGGCCCGGTAATGGGCCACATTTTCGCCTTCAATCATCAGCTCAAAGTCAATCACCCGCGCCAGCGGGCCTTTGCTGATCACGAAATCATTCAGCGCTTCCAGCCGTTTCACCGTGGCGCCGCGCACCGCGGCGGCGAGCACGCTGCGCCGGTCTTCCCGGGCTTCGCCTTGCAACACCTGGGCCAGGCCCGCCGCCATTTCTTCCGGCGCCAGCTCGGTTAAAAATCCCAGGGTTCCCAGATTCACGCCCAGCAGCGGCGTGCCCTGGGTGCGCAATTGGCGCGCGGCATGCAGCAGCGTGCCATCGCCGCCCAGCGCGATGGCCAGCGCCGGCTGGCTCTGCGCCCAATCGTCCCGGCCGCCCGCCTCGCCCGCCGCGCGCGCGGTATTGTCGTCCAGAACCAGTTCCCGTCCGCTCGCCCGCAGCTCCTGCCGCAGTTGTCTGACCATGGCGGGCACGTCCGCATGGCGAGGCTTGGAAAACACCGCTACCTCGCCCGCCGCGATGACCAGCGGCGCGGTGGAAGGCCGGGAAGCCGCTTCCCAGGTTTGGAGGAATGCGTTCATGCGAACTGCGGGGATGGAGCCGTCAGAAAATTTTCAAATGCAGCGTCAGGTATTTGCGGGGATTTTTCCTGATTTCCCGCAGCAGCTGGCTGGCCCGGTTGAGCGTGGTGTTCAGCCGCTGATAAAGCCGGGGATTATTAAAGAGCTGGCCGGCCGAGCCTTTGCCCGCCCGCACCCCGGCCAGAATGGCATTCAGATTGTCCACCGTGTTCTGCAGCCGCACCGCCAGCTGGCGGTTTTCGACCAACTGTCCCAGCGTTCCCTTGCCCTGATTGATCGCCGTCACGGTGGAGTTCAGGTTTTTGGCGAGCCGGTTCAGGTGGTTATAGAGCGAGGGATCGTTGATCAGTTTGGCCGCGGTGCCGTGGCCCGAGCGCACCGCGTCGAGGGTGGCGTTCAGGCTGTCGAGCGTCTGATTGAGCTTGTCGTACATCGTGCGGCTGACAATCAGCTTCCCGATGGTGCCTTGTCCGGTCGAGATGGCGTGGGTCAGGCTCGACACGTTGGCCGCGATCTGATCAAACCGCCGGTAGAGGGTGTCGGTGTAGATGAAGCGGCCGATCGAACTTTTGCCGTATTGAATCTGGTCGAGAATTTTGCCCAGCCGCAATTCCAGCTCATTGGCGTTCTGCAGAACGCTGTGGCTGGAAACCAGCAACTGCGAAATGCCGGTGGCATTCATCGCCGGCAGCACCGTGCCGTTGACCGCGGCCGGCGCCGCCGAGGTGCCCGGACGGATATTGACAATGGTCTCGCCTAAAAACGTCGTGGTGCCCAGCTCCACCTGCGAGTTGGTGCGCAGCCAGCGGCTATGGTTGGCCTCGACCTGCATGTCAATCCGCACCGGGTATGTGGAGTTGGGCGGATGGCTGGCAATATGCACGCGCGTGACATTGCCGATGCGCACCCCCTGCAAGTCCACCACGGCGCCATTGTGCAGATTGGCGGCGTTTTCCACGTAGGTGACCAGGCGTATATGGCTGTGGAACAGGCCGGTTTCCGCGCTCATGGCGAAAAATACCACCAGCAGCACGGCCGTGGCGATCGCCACCACCATGCCGACTTTAAGCTGCGACCACTTCAAATCCGCGCGTGATGGCAAGCCTGCCCCCTCTGGGTACGCTCAGGTTCAGACTAGCATAATAGAAATGCCGAACGGGCTCCAACGCCGCTGTGCGGGGCTTATCTTTGAGCGCGATCCAGCGGCGCCCGGCGGAGCCTGGGAGGCAACAGCGCCCAGGCGCAGAAAACATAAAGCGTAAAGCACTCCAGCACAAACGGGGGGAAGCCCAGAAATCCCGGCGCCGGCATTTCGAAAACCTTGATCTTCTGGCCGATGGGAAAAATATACTGCCAGCGGGCGCCGGCCCAATAATTCCAGAACTCCCAGAAAAACCCGCAGATAACCCCCGCGCCCAGCAGCGCCAGCCCGCGGCCCGGCGCGCCGGCCCGCAGGTCGGCCAATAATGACGGCCAGCCCAGCGCGTCATTGACCAGATCCAGCGCCACAAAGCCAATCCATACCAGGCCAAACTGATAGGCCGCCAGATGCTGGGGCGTAAACAATGGCGCCAGCACGCAAAGCAGTCCCAGCAACCCCAGCCCGGCGCGCAAGCCTGGGCTGGGCCGCCAGGGACGGCAGATTTTGTTATGCAGCCGCGCGTGATACAGAATCTCGGCGGTCAGAAATATTCCGGGAAATATGGTGGCGAAGGCCCAGGAACCGCTCAGTAAAAAGTTCCAGAAATGAGCCGGCACGCCCACATAGCGCCAGTTTCGCAGGCGGAAATTGTAGGCTTCAAACAGCAGCCAGACGGGCATGGATAGCAGCGCCTGGGCGGCAAACGGCCCGGCTTGCCGGATCGGCGATTCACCTCGAATCCGCTCCACGCAGGCTCCGGCGACCGCGATATATGCGGTCCAGATCAGGGGAGTGAAGTACCGGCCCACCCACGGCAGATGGCCAAACAGCGCCGCTTCCAGCCCCGCGATGGCGGCCAGCCCAAACCAGCCATAAGCGGGAAAGCGCGCCGCCGCCGGCGCGCGCCACGTCCAGCGCCAGAGCCAGAGTCCGCAGCCCAGGGCGCAAACCACCCCGATCCCAGCCAGAATTTCCCGTACCGGCATCCGTTAATTGTAGCGGGACGTTCGGGTCTTAGCGCTTGATCTGTTCGCTAGAAATGCGGGCTGACGACGCGCGCGCCGGGAAAATGCGGCTGAAAAATCCTGCCGTTCAGCCGGGGATTGATTTGAATCTTCGACAGCCGCAGCAGCCGGTAATCGCCGCGTGATTGGAAATATTTCTGCCGCACCGCGATCCAGGTGCGGGGATCAAACCATAAATGTATGTGGTCCACGCTGCCGCGCACCTTGACGTTGCGCGGAATCAGATTCAGTTCCACCCGCGGCTGCCCGCCGAGCGTGACCCGGCCCAGATCCTGAAGTTTAAAGCTCCGGCGCAGCGAGCTGCCGCTTTCGCCCAGCCCCAGCAGAAGAAACGCCCGCAAGGCGGCCTTGTGCTTTTTCAGGTTGTATTTTTGCACCTGTTCGATGCGGGGCTGATAGATCCAGCCCATGCCGCCGCGGTATAAAAAAATCTCCGGCGCCGGTTTTGCGAAGTTCAGCCTGAGCCAGGGACCGTGCCGGGTGTTTTCAAAATCCAGCCGTCCGCTTTTAACCGCAAGATCATCCACCACGGCCGTGTATTGCGACGAAACCGCGTTGGCGCTGATGGTATGAATGCGCCGGGCGGCGCGGTCCAGCCGCGCCAGCACCGTGGCTAATCCCGGTCTCGGAGGCGCCGTCTGGGCCAGGCTGCCGCCGGCCAGCAGCAGGGCGGCGATCAGGCCGGCCCAGGCCGGCGGTTGAACGCTGTGCGGCTGCTTTAATTGGTCCATATGTTATAGATCACGTCGTTCGAGCCGGGCACCCGCACCAGTTTCACCGCCCGGATCTGCACCGCATGGCCCAGCTCGCGCCGCAGCGCCGCCGCCAGATCGGCGCCCGGCTTGGCCCCCAGCATCTCGTAAACATGGCCATGCGCCGCGCTGAGCAGCGTAATGGCCACCGGATGGGCGGGAAACGGCCGCGGATGATCGTGAAAAAACCGGCTGGGCGTCAGGAAAATAAAAGCCAGGATCAAACCCACCATGATGTCGTATTCGAGACTGCCGCGCGGGTACGTCCACCAGAGAAACGATCCGAGTTTGCGCCAGAACTTCCGCATGTGCTTTCCCTATCAATTATGCGCCAGTTGGCGCGCCGGCCGAGCCGCGGGCAAAGCCATGCGAGATTGCCGGCAAATCGCGTGCATGATGATGACCTGCAAATGATGCGAAAGAGTCATTAATCTTGTGTCCGCGGGCCATCCAGATTAGGCTTAGCAAAAGCTGGAGCCTAAACCATGCTGGAACCATCCGATGCGCAGCCTGATCCGGCCATGGAGCCGCCCGGAAATGCGGCCCGTCCGGCCACCCGGGACGTGCGGCGCAAAGTCGCCGGAAGGCTGCTGCCCTATCTGTTTCTCACCTATCTGGTGGCCTTTCTCGACCGCGTCAACATCGCCTATACCGCCCCCGCAATGGCGCGGCAGCTGGGTTTCAGCAGCCAGGTGCTGGGCTGGGGCATGGGCATTTTCTTCTGGGGCTATTTTCTGCTCGAAATTCCCGGCACCATTCTGATCGAGCGCTGGAGCGCCCGCCGCTGGATCGCCATCATGATGACGGCCTGGGGCCTCATCGCCATGTCGCTCAGCCAGGTGGAAACGGCGTCGGGGTTTTATTGGCTGCGTTTTTTTCTGGGCGCGGCCGAGGCCGGCTATTTTCCCGGCCTGGTGATTTATCTCACCCATTGGTTCGGCGAACGCGACCGCGCCCGCGCGCTCTCCGCCATGATGCTGTCGCTGCCCACGGCGTTTATCATCGGCGGGCCGGTCTCCGGCTATTTGCTGCGTCTGCACTGGCTGCACATGGCCGGCTGGCGCTGGCTGTTTTTCATGGAAGGCTGGCCGGCCGTGGTGCTGGGCATCATCAGCTATTTCTGGCTCACCGACTGGCCCGCCCAGGCGCGCTGGCTGAGCCCAGCGGAGCGGAGCGAGCTGACGCAATCGCTGCAGGGTGAGTTTGCGCGGCGGCGCGTGGTGGCTAGCGCCGGCGCCGCGCTCCGTCAGCCCCTGGTCTGGCGCATGGTGCTGATTTATTTTCTGGCCGTCATGGCCGCCTACGGCTTCGGCCTCTGGCTGCCCAGCATGCTCAAGCTGCTGGGCCATTATTCGGCCACTCAGCGCGGCTGGTGGGGCGCGCTGCCCTATGTGGTCTCCCTGCTCTCGCTGCTCTATGTGGGCTGGAGCTCCGACCGCAGCGGCGAGCGCCGCTGGCATACCGCCATGCCCTTGTTTCTCGGCGCCATCGGGCTGGCCATCGGCAGCCTGGTGCCGGCCCACAATCGCGCCGTTCTGCTGACGGGCTTTGCCCTGGTCGGCATCGCCGCCTATAGCTTCATGCCCGGCTTCTGGGCCTTGTCGTCGCGCTATCTCGGCGGCATGGGCGCCGCCGTGGCCGTCGGCCTGATCAACTCTCTCGGCAATCTCGGCGGCTTTACCGGACCCTACCTGATCGGCGTGATCGAGGGCCGCACGCATTCCTTTGCCGCCGCCATGGCGGTGCTCATGTGCGGCCTGATTCTGGCCGGCCTGTTGATCCTGACCCTGCCCGAGCAACTGCCCGCGCGTTCGCCTGCTGCTCCCGAGGCGGTTCATTCATGATGCGTTTTCGATCCTGCTGGCCCGCCGTCGCGGTTTTCATCGCCGGCGCGGCGCCCGTGCACGCGCAAACCGCTTCCGCTCCGGCCGCGCTGGCCCGCCAGTTAGCCGCGCGGCAGCATGCCATGACGCATTGCCGCGTTCGCCGCGAACGATTGATCCGGCAATGGCGTTTGCAGGTCGCTCCGCTGGCCCGGAAGCGCGGGCTTTCTCCGCGCGCAACCCGGGCCTTCCAGCGGGCCCTGGCCCGCAAGCTGCGCTCGCGGCTGAGCTGCCGCGGGCTGGAACAGAATCTGGCAGCCGTCTATCGCCGGCATCTGAGCGCGGCGCAAATCAGAACCCTGCTGCGGCAAACCGCCGGGGCGCCGACCGGTACATCTTCCGGGACCCCGCCGGAAGCGCTGGCGAGATTCAGCCAGTTGCGGCAACTCAACCGGCAGGCCACGCTCGCCTGGCTGCATGCCAGCGTCAATCATGCCGCCATGATGCGCGTGCTGGCGGACGCCGCGGCCAATTTCGCCCTTCTGGAAAAAGAGCCGGCCGGGGGTGAACCCGGCAAGCTGGCCGCGCCGCAAAGCGTGCGCCTCAATATTTATCCTCCCGCCCGGCGGGCCGGCGCCGATCTGGCGCGCGCCCTGCGCCGCGCGCCGCGGGAAAACAAGCGCATTCTGCTCGATTTTGGCGGCAACTGGTGCTACGACTGCCACGTGCTCGATCAGGCCTTTCGCCGCTCCCGCCTGACCCCGCTGCTGCGCCGGCATTTTCTCCTGGTGCATATCAACATCGGCACGTTTAACGTCAACCGGGCGCTGGCGCGCCGTTACGGCGTGGGATTAAAAAAGGGAGTGCCCGCGCTGGCCGTGCTGAGCTGCCGCGGCCGGCTGTTATATGGCCAGAAGCTGGGGCAGTTCGAAGATGCCCGGGCGCTGTCGCCGGCCGCGGTCGAGCATTTTTTGCGCCAGTGGTCGTCGCCCGACTGCGCCCGCTGATCCTGGCCCACTAATTTCCGCTGCGCGATTACCAGCGGCGTTTGGCGTAGCTCAGGAGCTGTCCGGCCGGAGCGGTTGGAACAGCCGGGGCGGCCGGATTAGCTTCGCCTGCCGTGGCGCAGGCCGCGGCCGGCGCGTCCCGGGTGACCGGGCAGTTGGGCTCCAGCGCGGCCGCGGTGGAAATGCCTTCATATTTCTGCCGCGCCAGCATCAGCTTGCGCACTTCTTCCGCGCCCAGTAACTCCTGCTTGCCCAGCAGATGCGCCACCAGGGCAATGCGGGCAAAGTGCTCGACCGTCTCCATTTTGAAATACGCGCGCCAGACATCTTCGGCGTACGCCACCACGCCATGGTTGGCCATCAGGATGGCGTCATGGCTGGGAATCAGCGGCCGCAGCGCCGCGCCCAGCTCGGGCGTGCCGGGCGTGCCGTAGGCGGCCAGCGGAATGCAGCCCAGCGCCAGCACCACTTCGGAAATCAGCGCCTGGTTGAGCGCCAGTCCGGCCGCGGCATATCCGGTCGCCACCGGCGGATGGGCGTGCACCACGGCGTGAATGTCGGGCCGCAGCTCATAGATCAGCCGGTGCATGGCCAGCTCGCTTGAGGGATTGCGCTCGCCCGAGAGCTTGCGTCCCTCCATATCGGTGATCACCAGATCCGAGGTCCGCATCAGGCCTTTGCTCATCGAGGTCGGCGTGGCCAGAATGCGTCCGCCGGGCAGGCGTATGGAAATGTTGCCGTCGCTTGCGGCCACCAGGCCTTTGTCGTGGAGGAACTTCCCGATGCGTAAGATGCTGTCGCGCAGTTCGGCTTCGGAGTTCTGGGGCGCGGGCTGGGGCATGGCCGTATTTCAGGCTAAACAATTGCCGCAAGGGAAGCAAGTGAGCGCCCATGGATCTGTTACGGGCAGCCACGCCGTAAATAATTGAAAAATAAAGCCTTGTCCCCGGTTTTCCGCTCGCCATTTTTAGTCCCGCATGTTATTCTGAACGGGTGGCGCGATCGCATGGCAGGGCTTAGTTTTTTGTCGGAATTTTTCGCGATCCGGCCCATCTGGCTTCCGGCATGAGCGCAAAAAACGATTCCAAAACCGCGATGCTCGAACTCGAGCCCGAAACCAACGGCAACGGAGATTATTCCGCCAGTTCGATCAAAGTTCTGGGCGGCATGGAAGCGGTGCGCCTGCGCCCCGCCATGTATATCGGCTCGACCGGCGAAATGGGCCTGCATCATCTGGTCTATGAGGTGGTGGACAACTCGGTGGATGAAGCCCTGGCCGGCTACGCCACCCGCATTGAAGTCACCATCCATCTCGACAACTCCGTCACCGTGATTGACAACGGCCGCGGCATTCCAGTGGACGACATGGAAGTGGATGGCGAGAAAAAAAGCGCCGCCGAAGTGGTCATGACCAAGCTGCATGCCGGCGGCAAGTTCGACGCCTCGACTTATAAAGTTTCCGGCGGCCTGCACGGCGTGGGCGTGAGCTGCGTCAATGCCCTCGCCGATCTGCTCGATCTTGAAATCTGGCGCGACGGCCACACCTGGACCCAGACTTTTTCCCGCGGCGTGCCCCAGGGCTCGCTCGAGCGCAAGGGCAAGACCGCCAAGCGCGGCACCAAGATCACCTTTCATCCCGATCCCCAGATCTTCGATGTCACCGAATACAGCTTCGACACGCTTTCCAACCGCCTGCGCGAGCTGTCGTTTCTGAACCAGGGGCTGCTGATCACGCTGACCGACGAGCGCGCCGAAAAATCCTCCGAGTTCAAATACGACGGCGGCATCTCCGAGTTCGTCAGGCACCTCAACCGCGGCAAGCAGGTGCTGCACGACCGTCCGGTGGCCATGTCGGGCGCCCGCGAGCTGGGCGACGGCACGCTGCAGATGGAAATCGCCCTGCAGTACAACGACGGCTACAGCGAAACCCTCTTCAGCTTCGCCAACAACATCAACACCGTGGACGGGGGCACCCATCTTTCCGGCTTCCGCTCCGCCCTCACCCGCACCATCAACTCCTACGGCCAGTCGCTGGGCCTGTTCAAGGACGTGAAGGAAAACCTCACCGGCGACGACGTGCGCGAGGGCCTTACGGCGGTGGTCAGCGTCAAGCTGCCGCAGCCGCAGTTCGAGGGCCAGACCAAGGGCAAGCTCAACAGCGACATCAAGGGCCACGTCGAGGCCTTCCTCAACGAAAAACTGGGCGAGTATTTCGAGCACAATCCCGGCATCGCCCGGCGCATCATCAACAAGGCGGTCGAGGCGGCGCGCGCCCGCGAGGCCGCGCGCAAGGCGCGCGATCTTACCCGCCGCAAGGGCGCCCTCGACTCCGGCGGCCTGCCCGGCAAGCTCGCCGACTGCTCCGAGCGCGATCCCGAGCGCTGCGAAATCTTCATCGTCGAGGGCGAAAGCGCCGGCGGCACCGCCAAGCAGGGCCGCGACCGCCGCTATCAGGCCATCCTGCCGCTCAAGGGCAAAATTCTCAACGTCGAAAAGGCGCGCTACGACAAGATGCTCGGGCACGAGGAAATCCGCGCCCTCATCACCGCCCTCGGCACCGGCATCGGCCCCGCCGCCGCCGACCTCGACTACAGCAAGCTGCGCTACGGCAAGGTCATTCTCATGACCGACGCCGACGTCGATGGCAGCCACATCCGCACCCTGCTGCTCACTTTCTTTTTCCGCCACATGAAGCTGCTGATCGACAAGGGCCACATCTACATCGCCCAGCCGCCGCTGTACCGCATCAAGAAGGGAAAATCCGAGCAATATATCAAGGACGACAAGGAATACGTGCGGGTGATGATGAAGCGCATCACCGAAGACCGCACGGTGCGCTACGGCGAGGGCGCGGCCGAACTCGCCGGCCAGCCGCTGACCCGTTTTCTGGTCAACCTGAGCGAGTATTACCAGTTCGCCGGCAAAGTGGAAAAACGCCTCCGCCACGCCGCCGCCGCCGAGCGGGCGCTGGCCGCCGGCCTGGAGAAAAAAGCCGATTTTGAGGGAAAAGACAAGCTGGCGGCGCTGGCCGCCGCGCTGGCCAAAACCAGCGGCGTGCAGTCGCCGCAGGTGGTTCGGGACGAAGAGCACAGCCTCTGGGAGCTGCGCTTCCGCGGCCCGCATAACTCCGAACACGTCATCAACTGGGAGCTCGCCGCCCTGCCCGAATTCCGCCAGGCCCTGGCCAAATACAAGCTGGTGCAGGAATTCAACCAGCCGCCGTTTCTGGTGCAGGACGGCGAGGATGCCATGGAGCTGGCCGACGGCCTCGCCCTGCTGAATTACATTCTGGAAGAAGGCAAAAAGCTCTTCAGCGTGCAGCGCTACAAGGGCCTGGGCGAAATGCGCGCCGACCAGTTGTGGGAGACCACGATGGACCCGGAAAAGCGCACGCTGCTGACCGTCAAGCTCGAGGACCTGCCGGCCGCGGAAGAGATCTTCACCACCCTGATGGGCGAAAACGTTGAAAGCCGCCGCAAATTCATCGAAGACAACGCGCTGGAAGTGAAAAACCTGGATATTTAGATTTGCCTTCGTGAAAGTACATGGGCTCAGCCTGGATGCCTGAGTTGGCTCAGGCCGCGGCCGGGAACGCAGTCCTCCGGACTGCGGTTTTCGTTTTTTCTGCATCTGCCGCCATGTATTTTTCCTCGCGAAGCCATATATTTTGGCTGCCGAAAAAACGCTCGATTGCGAGCACGTAAAATCAAAAAATCCGAAAGTATCTGCCCATCCCGCCCCCCGAGGCAAAATGCCAGAAAATATACTCTTTAGTAAACAAAAATGTACTAAAGAGTAAACAGAACTCGAAATTGTATGCGCCATTCGTGCAAGTATTTTTATTTCAATAAGATGGAGTGGCGAAAACGGAAAATTTTAATGGCTTAAAAAAAAGGTGTTGCGCCGCTTGACATATTCCCATATAGGAATATAATGATTTCATGGCGCGCGCGGCAACGACGACGGATAGCTTCAATGCGATCGCCGAACCGCGGCGGCGCGCCATTCTCACCCTGTTGGCCGGACGCGAGTCTCCGGTGGGTGAGATCGCGGAGGCTTTGCATTTGGCCCAGCCTTCGGTTTCGAAGCATCTGCGCGTGCTGCGGCAGGTCGGCATGGTGCGGGAGCGGCGGCAGGGCAAACAAATTTTTTATCAGACGCGAACCGAGTCATTGCAGCCGCTCCATGCCTGGGTTTCGGAGTTCGCGCGTTTCTGGAGTCATCAGCTCGAACGGGTTCGCGAACGCGCCGAAGCGGCGCCTCCGTCGCCGGTTTTGAAACGCTGATTGATTTTGTGTTGGGTGGTTGAAAAAAATCGCAATTGAATGGGAGATTTTATGTCCGCTACGGTTCTTTCACTGGAATCCTGTTCCTTCAGCCTGAAGGAAGAAATCATGGTCCGGGCTTCGCTGGAGGCCACGTTTCAGGCTTTGCTCGAGCAACTTGGTCCGGGCATGGACACTCCGGATGGCCAGGCCATGCCGCTTGCGCTTGAAGCCTTTCCCGGCGGGCGCTGGTACCGGGACCTCGGCGAGCGGCAGGGCCACCTCTGGGGCCACGTGCAGTCCATCAAGCCGCCCGTGCTGCTCGAGTTTTGCGGGCCGCTGTTCATGTCCGAGCCCGTGCTCAACAATGTGCAATACCGGCTGGCCGCGGCGCCCGCGGGCACACGCATTGAGTTTCGCCACTCCGCCTTCGGTCCGGTTCCCGAGGCTTTTCGCCAGCGCATGCCCACCGGCTGGAATCATATCCACAGCCAACTCCGCCGGCGGGTGGAAAAATAGAGGGTTGGATGATCAAAAACCGCTCGGGAGCGCGCGGCTCCCGAG
>JAKAZV010000148.1 GCA_021826505.1 Acidobacteriota bacterium
TGACGATCCAGGCGCGCTTTGATCTGGAAACAGCCCGCCGCCGAGAAAATAATCAAATCATGCGCGAAGTCATTCCGTTCGAGAGCAGGATGAATGCGCAGCGCCGCAATAAAAGAATTATTTCCACGACCGTTGCGCGGCGCGAACCTGGCGGCGAAGCTTCAGGCATTTCCGGTACAACTCATCATCCACTGCGTTAAATCCATTTGCATAACTGAACAAATCGGCAGCAATCAAAGCGGTTCTCTTGTTGCCGTTCGAGAATGGATGATTAGAAATTATGCCCTAGAACAGGCGCGCGGTTTTGGCTTGTATGGAAGGAAATAACTCCATTCCAAAAGCCATCGCATATGGAGCATCGACTGCCGCTTCCAAGGTTTTACGGCTCCGGAAATCACGCGCTGAAACTGGCTCTACATTGGGAAAATAAAGACTGAGCAATTCATCATGAATTTTTTCAACGAAACCGGCCTGCAGCGGAATGGCGCGCACTATTCACGCGCCAGGATGTGCAGCGCTTCCAGATTTTTAGCCACCGACATCATGATGGCGATGTCAGCCGGGCCACGCTGACGTTGACGCCCGCGTTTAGCCTTGATAATGACTGAGGCACCGGTGCGAAGGAAAAGTTCACTATAATCGGCGAAGCGCGATTTTCCGCGCGGGCGCAATTCACTCCGGGGCCGCTATCTCAATTGGCAGAGCAACGGACTCCTCATCTAAATTTCTAGTTTTGCGGCTTTCCGCACCGCCCCGCAAGATCTCGAATAAAGCCAATAATATTAAAGACTTACATGCACTATTGATTTCGCAGCTTCCCGCGCCGTTTTCCAAAACCAACCGGCACCACTCAAGAACACACAAAGTGTAGTCATAGAACCCAACCTTGGCCCAGCAACCGCAGCCGGGACCAGCGACGCGGCCGGTGCGTGGTGCTGCGCAGGCGCGTATTTTGCCCCACGGCTGCGTCATTTCTCCCACCGGGCCGGAAGCCCGGCATTGATTTTAAAAGCCATATGGCTCGAAACCATGGCGCGGCGGTTTTGGCCTGAAAAATGCAATCGGGAGAGTATTTATGAAAACCCTCGATGCGAATGAAGCGGTGGCCGCCGTTTCATACCTGCTGAGCGATGTGATCGCGCTGTTTCCCATAACCCCGGCGTCGCCGATGGGGGAATGGGCGGATACCTGGGCGGCGGCGGGGCGGAAAAATATCTGGGGGCTGACGCCGCAACTGGTGGAAATGCAGAGCGAGGCCGGCGCCGCCGGCGCGCTGCACGGCGCCTCGCAGGCGGGCGCCCTGGCCACGACCTACACCGCTTCGCAAGGCTTGCTGCTGATGATCCCGGAGCTCTACAAGCTGGCGGGGGAATTATCGCCGGTGGTGCTGCATGTCGCCGCCCGGTCGCTGGCGACGCACGGCCTTTCGATTTTCGGCGATCACAGCGACGTAATGGCGGTGCGGCAGACCGGAGCCGCGCTGCTGGCCTCGGCCAGCGTCCAGGAAGCGAACGATCTGGCGCTGATCGCCCATCTGGCGGCGCTGCGGAGCCGGCTGCCGTTCATTCATTTCTTTGACGGCTTCCGCACCTCGCACCAGATCGAAAAAATTGATCCCATCACCGCGGAACAGGTGCTGGCGATGCTGCGGCCGGAATGGGTGGAAGCGCACCGCGAGCGCGCGCTCTCGCCCGAGCATCCCTTTATCCGCGGCACGGCGCATAATCCCGACACGTATTTCCAGGCGCGGGAAGCCGCCAACCCGTTCTACCAGGCCGCGCCCGGGCTGGTGCAGCAGACGATGGACGAATTCGCCCGGCAGACCGGCCGCGCCTATCATTTATTCGATTACGAGGGGGCGGCCGACGCGGAGACGGTGATGCTGCTGATGGGGTCGGGAGCCGGCCCGGCGCAGGAAGTGGTGGAGGCGCTGAATCAAGCCGGAGGCAAGACGGGGCTGATCCAGGCGCGGCTGTACCGGCCGTTCGATGCGTCCGCGCTGCGCCGCGCCCTGCCCAAGACGGCCCGCACCGTCATCGTGCTTGATCGCACCAAAGAGCCCGGCGGCGGCGATCCGCTGTATCTGGACGCGCAGGCGGCGCTGGCGGAAACGGGCGCGGCGCCGCGGCTGCTGGCGGGGCGCTACGGACTGGGCTCGAAGGAGTTCACGCCGGGCATGGTCAAGGCGGCCTTCGAGGAGGCCGCGCGGGGGAATCCGCGCCGGCATTTCACCCTCGGGATTGCCGACGACGTCAGCCATGAAAGCCTGAGCTGGGACGCCGACTACTCGCTGGAATCGGAGGACACCTTCCGCGCCGTGTTCTTCGGCCTGGGCTCGGACGGCACCGTGGGCGCCAATAAAAACACGATCAAGATCATCGGCGAGGGCACGGAAAATTATGCCCAGGGATATTTCATCTACGATTCGAAAAAATCGGGCAGCCTCACCGTCTCACACCTGCGCTTCGGCCCGCGGCCGATCCGCTCCAGCTATCTGATCCGGCAGGCGAATTTTGTCGCCTGCCACTTCTATGCGCTGGCGGAGCGCGCCGACGTGCTGGCGCTGGCGCGGCCCGGGGGCGTATTTTTGCTGAATGCGCCCCATGCGGCGGCGGAGATCTGGGAGCGCCTGCCGCGGACGCTGCAGCGCCGCATTCTGGAATTACGGCTGCGTTTTTTCGTGATTGACGCCAATGCGCTGGCGCTCGAACTGGGGCTGGGCTCGCGCATTAACACCATTCTGCAGAGCTGCTTTTTCGCCATCAGCGGAGTCATTCCGCGCGAGCGCGCGCAGGCCGCCATGCGCGAGACCATCCGCAACACCTACCGCAAGCGCGGTCCGGCGGTGGTGGAAAAAAACCTGGCCGCCATCGAGGCGGCGCTGGCGCGCCTGCACGAAGTGACGCCCGGCCGGCTGACGTCCACCGCCGAGATGCAAACGTCGCCCGCGGCCGCCGCGCCCGGCTTTGTCGGCCAGGTCACCGCCCGGCTGCTGGCCGGGGAAGGCGATCTGCTGCCGGTCAGCGCCTTTCCCGCCGACGGCACCTGGCCTTCCGGCACAACCCGCTGGGAGAAACGCAACCTGGCGGCGCGCATTCCGGCGTGGGAACCCGCGCTGTGCATCCAGTGCGGCAAATGCGTGCTGGTTTGCCCGCATGCCGCCATCCGCGCCCAGGTTTATGAGCCGGCCCGGCTGGAACAGGCGCCGGCCAGCTTCCTGTCGATGGCCGCCCATTGGCGGGAATTCGATGGCTACCGCTACTCGCTGCAGGTGGCGCCGGAAGATTGCACCGGCTGCACCCTTTGTGTCGCCGTCTGCCCGGCGCATGACAAGAAAAATCCGGAGATTCGCGCGCTGGGGATGGAGCCGCAGGCGCCCCGGCGCGAAGCCGAGCGCCGCAACTGGGAATTTTTTCTGACCCTGCCATCCCCACCGAAGCCCGCGCTCCACCTGACCCAGATTAAAGACCTGCAACTGGCGCCGCCGCTGTTCGAGTTTTCCGGCGCCTGCTCGGGATGCGGCGAGACGCCGTACTTGAAAATGCTGACCCAGCTTTATGGCGACCGGCTGATGATCGCCAACGCCACCGGCTGCTCGTCCATCTACGGCGGCAACCTGCCGACCACGCCCTGGGCGATGGATGCCGCCGGACGCGGACCGGCATGGTCGAATTCGCTGTTTGAAGACAATGCCGAATTTGGCCTGGGGCTGCGGATGGGACTGGATCACCAGACCGCCTGGGCGCGCGAGCTGCTCTCCCGGCTGGCGGCGCGCCTGCCCGAAGCCCTGGTGGGGGAGCTGCAAACCGGCGTTTCCAGCCTCGACGAAGCCGGCTTTGCCCGGCGGCGCGAGGCGGTGGCGCAATTGCGCCGGCACCTGGCCCAACTGGAGGACGTTCCCGACGCCAAGCGGCTGATGGCGGCGGCGGACGCGCTGACGCCCAAAATCGTCTGGCTGGTGGGCGGCGACGGCTGGGCCTACGATATCGGCTACGGCGGCCTGGATCACGTGCTGGCCAACTCCAGCAACAACGTCAAAATCCTGGTGCTCGATACCGAGGTCTATTCCAACACCGGGGGACAGATGTCAAAATCCACTCCCCGCGGCGCCATCGCCCGCTTTGCCGAGGCCGGCAAGCGCGAAGCCAAAAAGGATCTCGCCCTGCTGGCCCTCAGCTATGAACACGTCTATGTCGCCCGCGTCGCTTTCGGCGGCAACGATCTGCAAACCCTGCGGGCGCTGCGCGAAGCGGGGGAATACCCGGGGCCGGCGCTGGTGCTGGCCTACGCGCATTGCATCGCGCATGGCTACGAACTCGAACATGGACTGGAGCAACAGAAGGCGGCGGTGCTCAGCGGCTATTGGCCGCTGTTCCGCTACCATCCCGACCGCCGCGGCCAGGCCAACGCCTTCGAGCTGGATTCCCGCCCGCCGAGCCTGCCGCTGATGGAATACCTGAAGCATGAAACGCGGTTTGCCCGCATGACGGCGGAGACCATGGACGGCGAGGCGACGCCCGAAGCCGAGACCATGGCGCATGAATTACTGCGCGAAGCCCAGGAAGACATCCTGCGCCGCTGGCAGCAATATGCGCGGCTGGCGGCGGAAAGCAAAGCCGCGGCGGCCAAATAAAAATCCGTTATAATCGGCATGGCGCGATTATTTTTTCCCGCGCGAACAACACTCGTGGGCCGCTAGCTCAATTGGCAGAGCAACTGACTCTTAATCAGTAGGTTGAAGGTTCGATTCCTTCGCGGCTCACCACTAAGCCTTCCGTTTCCAGTCGTTTACCGATGCTGTGCCCGGGTGCGTTTTCGCCCTGTGGGGACTTTTGTGGGGACCCTGGGCTGGTTCCGGCTACCTGGCTTGCAAGCAATTCCGAAGGAATTGCGCCAAGTTGGTTAAACCGCTCCAGCTTGCGCAGCGCCTCGCGTTTGTGTTCCGGCGTCGGGTGTACGTAGCGCATCGTCATGGACAGATTGGAATGA
>JAKAZV010000149.1 GCA_021826505.1 Acidobacteriota bacterium
CCGCGAAGTGCGGGAGCGTTTGCACGATGCTCCAGCCATCAAAATCTTATTGAATGACCGGCTGGATGTGGCCCTGGCCTCCGGCTGCGATGGGGTGCATCTGCCGGCCGCGGGCCTGCCCATGCCGCGCGCGCGGCAAATTCTGCCGCCGGGTTTTCTGGTAGCGCGCAGTTGCCATTCCGCCCACGAGGCATTACAGGCTGCGCGTGAGGGCTGCGACTTCTGCCTGCTCGGCCCCATCTTCGCCACGCCCTCCAAGCCCGGGCCGCGGCCGCCCCTGGGCCTGGCCGAACTGGAGCGCGCCCGCGCCGCGGCGATTCCCGTGCTGGCCGTCGGCGGCATCAACGAAACGAATATTGACTCCTGCCTCGAAGCCGGCGCCGCCGGCTTCGCCGCCATCCGCTATTTTCTATCCTGAATTCTCGGCCGCGGCCTGAAGCAGGCATTTCCCCGCGTTTCCGATGGCGGCATGTGGCTGCCTTGCGGCATATGCTGCCCGGCTCTTTATGGCCGCCATCCGTTCCGAATCCAGCCCTGGCCGATTCCGGGCGGTTCTCTAATGCAGGCTCGTGAAGCCGCGGTAGGCCCAAAGGCCCGCCATGGTCACGATCAGGGCGCCGGAAAGCGCCGAAAGTGTGCGGATGTAAGGCTGGATTTTTTTGATCCGGTCCAGTGTCGCCGTTTGTTCTTCCTGCAGCCGTGACTCCGATTCGTGCAGGATCAGTTGATCGTCTTCGTGCATGCCGACCACCCCGCGGTAGATCAGCAGCAGAATGAGAAAGCCGGTCAGCACGGCCCACAAAAACAGCATGCCGCGCAGGACTCCAATGGCCAGCAGGAACGCAAATCCAAACTCAGCCATGATACCCTCCCGTGGACGCGGCTCACGGGTGTGCGGACGATCCGTCTTGTGCCGTCCGCCGGAGCGCCGGGAACCGCATCTTCAGACGGCCCTAGTATATATCAGCTTTACGGGCCGGGGAAGCCGCCCTAAGTTGTAGAACCTGGCGAGCGGCATCCCGGCGGAAATCCTGCGTTTCCGGGCTTATTCCCCGTCCCCGGCCGGTTTTTCCGCCTCGATTTCCACCTGCAGCTCCACCGTCACATCATGGTGCAGTTGCACCGGAACCTTGAACTTGCCGGTGGTTTTCAGCGGCTCGGGCAGATGCAGGCGGCGCCGGTCGAGTTGAAAGCCATGGCGTTCGAGTTCGGCGGCAATATCCATGCTGGTGACCGAGCCGAACAGCGTTCCATGCTCGCCCGCCCGGCGCTGAAACGCCAGTTGCAGCGCGGCCAGTTGCTGCGCCTGCCGCTGCGCCGATTCCAGATCCTTGGCCGACTGCCGCGTCGCCGCCGCCCGCATCTGCTCCAGGTTGCGCAGGTTGGCGGGCGTGGCTTCAATCGCCAGCCGGCGGGGCAGCAGATAGTTGCGCCCATAGCCTTCCGCCACCGCGACTTTGTCTCCGCGGCGGCCGAGTTTGATGACATCTTCTTTCAGAATCACTTCCATGACAATGGTTCCCTCTCAGCGTTCAGGGCCGAGTCGCGCTGGGGTGCAACTGCGATTCGGCTGAACATTTGCGAAATGGTTTCGCCTCAGGCCTGCGGCCTTCCCGCCGGGCCAGATCACGCGCACGGCCCGTGAATCCCCCGCCTACAGGCGGGTGGCAAACGGCAGCAGGGCGATGTTGCGCGCCTGCTTGATGGCCCGGGTCAGCCGCCGCTGGTGCGGCGCGCAGGTGCCGGTTATGCGCCGGGGAATGATCTTGCCGCGTTCGGCCACAAAGGACTGCAATCCACGCGCGTCCTTATAGTCAATGCGGTCAATTCTCTCCACGCAGAATTTGCACACCTTGCGGCGGCGGTAAAATTGTCGCTTGCCGCCGGCCGCGCCGGCGGGATTTGGCTTTTTATCATCCATGGCGGTTCTCTCTCAATTCATTCCAGTTTCTGCGGCGTAAGCCGTGCCCGTCACTCCGCCGCGGCTTCGCTGGCCACTATCGGAGTTTCGGCGGGCGCGGCCGCCGGCGCCGCCGGCTTGCGGGACGCGCGGGCGCTGCGCCGCTGCTGGTCGCGGGCCGAGCGTTTATCCAGCTCGTCGGTGCGCACGGTCAGGTATTTAATGACGGTTTCGGTCACCCGCAGCCGGCGCTCGATTTCATGAATCGCGGCGCCGGGCGCGTCCAGGTCGAACAGCACATATTCTCCGTCCTGGTAGCCTTCCACCCGGTAGGCCAGCCGCCGTTTGCCCAGCCGCTCGCTGCGGCGCAGCGTCGCGCCGGCGTGGGTCGCCGCCTCGCTCAGGGTCGTCACCCACTGATCCATTTCCTCGGCGGGCAGATCGGGGCGCAAAATAAACATCACTTCATAGGTGCGATTCATACTCAGCCTTTCTTCGGGTCCTGATTCGATCCTGTTCGGTCCGCCGCGCCGGATTCCTCCGCCGCGGCCCGGACATTAAATTCATTCATGGCCGCGCTCACGCCTTTTTCCAGCACCGCGAGCACCGCATCGGCGCCGCGCTCGACCATCTCCATCACCGTTTTCAGCTCGGCTTTCCGCCAGGGCGCGGTGACAAACCGGGCAGCATCGCCGATCGCATGGCCGGGAGCGATGCCCAGCCGCAGCCGGGCAAAATCCTGGCTGCCCAGCGCGCCCACAATCGAGCGCAGCCCGTTGTGCGTGCCCGGCGAGCCGCGCGCCCGCAGCCGCAGGCTGCCCAGCGGCAGATCCAGATCGTCCGAGACCACCAGCAGCCGCTCCGGTTCCAGCCGGTGCTTCACCAGCAGGCTCTTCACCGCGACCCCGCTCAGGTTCATGTAGGTTTCCGGCTTGGCCAGCAGCACCCGCTCCTCGCCCAGCCTGAGCTGTCCTACGATGGCCTGGCATTCCCGCCGCTCCAGCCGCAGCTGGCGCCGGTTGGCCAACTCATCCAGCACCAGAAAGCCGAAGTTATGCGGGGTAAACGCATATTCCAGGCCGGGGTTGCCCAGCCCCACGACGATCCAGCTTGCCGTTTCGTTCGCAGGGGCCATGCCCGCAACCTATTTCTTTTCCTTCTTGGCTTCCTTGCCTTCGGTCTTGGCCTCGCCCTCGGCTTCCACCGTTTCCGCCTTGCCCTTCTTGATCACTTCCGGCTCGGCCGGAGTTGCGGCGGCAGCCTCGGCGGCCGGCGTCTCCACCACTTCCTTCACCGCGATGATGTGCGCGATCACGCGATCGGCGTCGGTGAGAATGCGGACTTTGGCGTCCGCTTTCAGCTCGCTGATGCGGAAGCTCTGGCCGATGGAAAGCCCCGAAACATCCACCGTCAAAAATTCGGGAATATCGCCCGGCAGGCACTCGATTTCGACCTCGCGGGTGATCAGTTCCAGAATGCCGCCCTGGGTCTTCACGCCCACGGCTTCGCCCTGGGTCTGCACCGGAACCCGCAGTTTCAGGAGGCGGTCCATGGCGATGCGCTTCAGATCCACATGCAGCAATCCGCCCTTGAGCGGCTCCAGTTGCCAGTCCACGATCATCGCGGCGGTATTTTCCCCGCCTTCGATCCGGAGCTCGAAAATGGTGTTATGGCCGGAAACGGAGTGCAGTACCCGGCTCACGGTTTTCGGATCCACCGCCAGCGCCACCGGCGCGCCGCCGGCGCCATACAAGGTGGCCGGAATCTGGCCCGCGCGCCGCAGTTGCCGCGCCGGACCTTTGCCGCGCCCGTCGCGCGTCTGCGCCGCGATCGCCAGCCGGCCGGAAGAGGTTTGCGTAGTTGCCATATTCATGTTCCTTCCGCGCGGCCTGTCCGCGCCCGGGGCGGCAAGCCGCCCTTGTCCAAATCTTCAGATAAACAAACTGCTGACCGAGCTCTCTTCGTGGATGTTGCGGATGGCCGTGGCCAGCAGCCCGGAAACGCTGAGCACGCAGATGCGGGGGTCGCCCTGCGCCGCCGCGCGCAATGGAATCGAGTCGGTCACCACCACCTGCTCCAGCCGGCTGGCGCGGATGCGCTCCAGCGCCGGTCCGCTCAGCACCGCATGAGTGGCGCACGCCAGCACTCGCCGCGCTCCCTGCGCCAGCAGCGCGTCCGCCGTCTTCACCAGCGTGCCGGCGGTGTCAATAATGTCGTCGAGAATCACCGCGGTGCGGCCCGAAACATCGCCGATCACGTTCATGACCTCGCTTTCATCCATGGCCACGCGGCGTTTATCCACGATGGCCAGCGCCGAATCCATCTTCTTGGCGAAAAAGCGCGCCCGCTCCACCCCGCCGGCGTCGGGCGAAACCACGGTCAGGTCGGGCAGATCGAGTTTTTTTATGTAGTCCACCAGCACCGGCGAGGCGAACAGATGGTCCACCGGAATATTGAAAAATCCCTGAATCTGCGGGGTATGCAGGTCCAGCGTCAGCGCCCGGTGGGCGCCCGCGCGGCTCAGCAGGTCGGCCACCAGCTTCGAGGAGATGGGCACCCGCGGCCGGTCTTTGCGGTCCTGCCGGGCATAGCCGTAATAGGGCATCACCGCGGTGATGCGCCGCGCCGAAGCCCGCTTCAGCGCGTCAATCATCAACAGCAGCTCCATCAGGTGGGTATCCACCGGGTTGCAGGTGGGCTGCACGACAAACACATCCGCGCCGCGCACATTTTCCGCGATGTGCACATAGCATTCCCCGTCGCTGAAGCGGGTCAGGGTGCGCTCCGACAACGGCAGATCGAGATGCTCGCAGATGGCCAGCGCCAGCGGCTCATTGGCGGTGCCGGTAAAGACCTTGAGCTTTTCCCCCACCCGGCCGCGGCGCGCGGGCGCTGCGGCGATGGCGGCTTCGGTAATGGCTTTAGCACCCATAATGTTTCCGTCGTCCATTCCGATGACTGGTACTGCTCAATCCCATGCGCCCGAATTGACGCATATTCCCATCCCGGCGCCAAAGCAATTCCGCAGGAATTGCGTCTTGTAACGCCGCGTAGCCCTCAAGGAGCGCGCGCTT
>JAKAZV010000037.1 GCA_021826505.1 Acidobacteriota bacterium
CGATCGCGATCGCCGGGCTGAGGCCTTCGATCGAATCCACCTCGGGATGCTCCATTTGGTCGAGAAACTGCCGGGCGTAGGCCGACAGCGTCGCCACATAGCGGCGCTGGCCCTCGGCATAGAGCGTGTCAAAGGCCAGGCTGCTTTTGCCCGAGCCGCTCAGTCCGGTCACCACCGTCAGCCGCTGGCGGGGAATTTCCAGGCTCAGGTTTTGCAGGTTGTGCTGGCGGGCGCCGCGTATGAGAATGCGATCCATGCAGTGCGTGCGAGTCTCGGGAAAATATCTCTTCATCGTACAATGGCAGCCATGCGCATTGTCGTCACCGGCGGCGCCGGTTTTCTCGGCTCGCATTTCTGCGATCGCCTGCTGGCCGCGGGCCACAGCGTGGTCGCGCTCGATAATCTGGTCACCGGCAACCCCGCCAATCTGGAGCATCTGCGCGCCCACGGCCGCTTTCAATTTATCAACTGTGATATTTCCGCCGGACCGCTGCCGGTGGAAGGAGCGGTGGAGGCGCTCGCCGACTTTGCCTCGCCCGCCAGCCCCATTGATTACGCCAGACTGCCGATTGAGACTCTGCAGGTGGGCAGTTTCGGCGTCTTTCACTGCCTTGAGCTGGTCCGTCGGCATCAGGCCCGGTTTCTTTTGACCTCGACTTCGGAATGCTACGGCGACCCCGAGGTGCATCCCCAGCGGGAAGAGTACTGGGGTCACGTCAACCCCATCGGCCCGCGCTCCTGCTACGACGAAAGCAAGCGCTTCGCCGAGGCGCTGACCATGGCCTTCCACCGCCGGCACGGCCTCGATACCCGCATCGCCCGCATCTTCAATACCTACGGCCCGCGCATGCGCCTGGATGACGGCCGGGTGGTGCCGCAGTTGATCGCGCAAGCCCTGCGCGGCGAAGATTTGACGGTTTTTGGCGACGGCAGCCAGACCCGCAGCTTCTGTTATGTGGACGATCTGATCGAGGGTCTCTATCGCCTGCTGCTCGACTCGGCGCCCGACCCGCTGCCGGTCAATCTCGGCAATCCGGCCGAGATTACCATCCTGGAATTTGCCACCCGCATCCGCGCGCTCACCGGAAACCGCAGCGCCATCGCCTTCCGGCCTCTGCCCCAAGATGACCCCAAACGCCGCTGCCCGGTCATCGAACGGGCGCGCGCCCGGCTCGCCTGGCAGCCCCGCATATCGCTGGAAGAAGGCTTGCGCAAAAGCTGGGAATATTTTCAGTCCGCGGTGCGGTCTCCGGCCGCGCCGGCCTGAATGATTGCCGTAACCTAAAATTTTCTTCCGCCGTCTATACCCAATGGCACGGCTGCCGGGTCCCTCGGGCGGCGATGCCATACTATTGGTTGTTTCTAAAAGGAACTCCCTTGCTCGACGTAAACCACATCAGCAAATCCTACGGCCCCACCCTGGCCGTGGACGACATCACCTTTCAGGCCCGCAAGGGCGAAGTGCTGGGCTTTCTCGGCCCCAATGGTGCCGGCAAAACCACCACCATGCGCATGATTACGGGCTTTTTGCCGCCCAGCCGCGGCGCCGTTACCGTGGATGGCATTTCCATGCGCCAGGACCCCATCGCGGCCAAGCGCCGCATCGGCTATTTGCCCGAACTGCCTCCGCTGTATCCGGAATTCACCGTGGAAGGCTACCTGCAGTTGGTGGCCCGGCTGAAAAAAATTCCCTCTGCGCAGCGCCGCGCCGCGGTGGACCGCGCGCTTGAGCGCGCCGCCCTCGGCCAGGTCCGCAAGCGCATCATCGGACGGCTCTCCAAAGGCTACCGGCAGCGGGTGGGCATCGCGCAGGCCATCCTCAACGAGCCGCCGCTTTTGATTCTGGATGAACCCACGGCCGGCCTGGACCCGCGCCAGATTCTGGAAACCCGGCAACTGGTGCGCGGCCTGGCGGGCGAGCACACCATCATTCTCAGCACCCACATCCTGGCCGAAGCCGCCACCACCTGCGAACGGGTCATCATCATCAATCACGGCAAGCTGGTGGCCGTGGACACGCCCGAAAATCTTACCCATCGCCTGCGCGCCACCGACACCGTGCATCTGGAGGCGCGCGCTCCGGCGGCCGCGGCCGTGGCCGCGCTGCGCGGCTTGCCCGGCGTGCTGCGGGTTGAGCCCTTGAGTGAGCAGGCCGGCCTGGCGCGGCTCGAAATCGAATGCCAGAACCTCCAGGCCCGCGAGGCCCTGGCCCGCCGCGTCGTTGAAGCCGGCTGGGGGCTGGCCGAGCTGCGGCCGGTCGAGCTCAGCCTGGAAGAAATTTTCTTATCTCTTACCGCCGAAGCCGCCGCGCCCAGCGCGGATGCCGCGGCCGCGCCGGAGGCGCCCCTGCAATGACCGGATTATTCGCCATCATGCGCAAGGAGTGGCGCTCATACTTCGTCACTCCCGCCGCCTATATCGTGCTGGCCGTTTTTGCCGTCATCGCCGGCTTTTTCTTCTACAGCATGCTGGCCTTTTATGTGGTTTCCAGCCTGGGCGGCGGCAGTTTCGGCCAGGCGCCGCAGTTGGACGTGCATACCATGCTGCTGCAGCCGCTGTTTTTGAACATCGGCATCACGCTGCTGTTCCTGCTGCCCATGCTGACCATGCGGCTCTACGCCGAGGAAATCCGCGGCGGCACGCTGGAGCTGCTCAAAACCACCCCGGTGCGCCGCATGGAAGTGGTGCTGGGCAAGTTTTTCGCCGCCTTGGGCATCCTGCTGCTCATGCTGCTGATCGTGCTCGGCTATGTGCTGCTGGTGGCGCACTTCGCCCACCCCGGCTGGAAGGCGCTGGCGATCGGCTTTTTGGGACTGCTGTTGCTGGGCAGCGCGTTTCTCGCCCTGGGGCTGTTCATTTCCAGCCTCACCCGCAATCAGATCGTCGCCGGCATTGTCACCTTCGCGGTTTTTCTGCTGCTCTGGGTGGCCGACTGGGTCACCGCCTACGCCCACGGCGGGGTCATGCATTTCATCGCCTATCTCTCGATCACCACGCATTTGAATAATTTCGTGGATGGCGTCTTCGATATCAAAGACGTGGTCTATTACCTGAGCCTGATTTTCGCCGGCCTGTTCCTGACCGCCCGGCGCATGGAGCTGGCGGAATAAGCACCGCCTCCGGACATGAACGAAGAGAACCAACTGGAACCCACCCCGGCCGGCGACCCCACGCCCGCGCCGCCTCCCGAAACCGAGCCTCGCCCCTCCAGCCGCGGCCGCTGGCTGGAACGCGGCCGGCTGCTGAGCTATGCCTTGATCGTGCTGGCCGTATTGATCGCGGTCAACCGCCTGGCCGTGCTGCACGATAAAAGCTGGGACCTTACCCGCAGCCATCGCTACAGCCTGAGCCCGGAATCCATTCAGATCGTGCGGCAGCTCAAACAGCCGCTGCACATGATCTATTTCAACCGCAGCTCGCATTTCTCTTCGGCCAAAGCCTTTTTGACCCGCTATGCCCGCGCCTCGCGCCAGGTTCATCTCGATTTTGTGGATCCCGACCGGCATCCCATGCAGGCGCGGCGCTACAAAGTTCAGACTTACGGCACGCTGGTGCTGGCCCTCCCCGGCCGCACCCATAACGTCAGCACCCTGAGCGAGCAGAAAATCACCAATGCCCTGGTGCGCATGCTGAAAGGCGCGCGCAAAATCGCCTACTTCGCCCAGGGCGATGGCGAGCGCCGGCCGGCCGGCACCGGACGCTCGGGCTACAGCTCTATCGCGCGGTCGCTCAAGAGCGAAAATTTCACGGTGAAGCCGCTGGTGCTCGATCAGACCCCGCAGGTGCCCGCCAATGCCTCGGTGCTGGTCATCGCCGGCCCCACCCATGCCTGGCTGCCGGCCGAAGTCACAGCGGTTGCAAATTATCTCGCCCAGGGCGGGCGGGTGCTGTTCATGTTCAATTTCCAGTCCGGCGGTCCGCTGGTTCACTATGTTGAACAACAGCTCGACGTAAAGCTGACGCCGAATGTGATCGTGGACAACAGCGGCCTCGGTCGCATCTTCGGCGCCAGCCCGCTGATGCCGATCGCGGCGCATTACGATCCCCATCCCATTACCAACCAGATGCATGATCTGGCCACGCTGTTCCCCATGGCCCGCACCGTGGAGCCGGCGCACAATCCCAATTCCAGCGCCGTGGTCTCGCCGCTGCTCGAAACCTCCGCCGCCAGCTACGCCATTACCAATCTGAAGGGCCTGGCCTCGGGCCGCATCCGGATCAACCCCGCCACCGCCCAGCACGGCCCGCTGACGCTGGGCGTGGCCGGCACGCTGCCGGCCACCGCCGTCAAACCCCAGCATCAAGAGGCGCGTTTTGTGGTCTATGGCAGCCCGGATTTCGCCGCCAACGCCTTTTTGGGATTTTCCGGCAACCGCGATCTGTTCTTAAACACCATGAACTGGCTGGCGGGCGAGTCCAGATTCATCACCATCCGGCCCAAGCCCCGGCACAACACCCCGATCAATCTCTCGGCCACGCAGATGGCCTGGATTCGCTGGTCGGTTCTGGGCATGTTGCCCGGTGTGATTTTGCTGGCCGGCATCTTCGTCTGGTGGCGCCGCCGCCGGAAATAACTCCACGCCAGGGAAGCTGAAAAGTTATGAGCGCAAACGGGCCATGGAAAACTTATCTGCGGCTGATCGTTGCCTTGATTGTTCTGGGCGCGCTGGCGGCCTGGCTGTGGTGGCCGCGGGCGAAGAAAACCCATAAATACTGGGTCAGCTTCAACTGGCGCGCGGTCCGGCGCATTCGCATGCATAAGCCCGGCCATCAGCCCGTGCTGCTGGCCAAACAAGCGGGCGTCTGGCGGCTGACCCAGCCTTACCCCGCCCGGGCCGATAAAAGCACCATCCACATGTTTTTGAGCGAGCTGGCCCGCATTCGCCCCGCCCGCCGCTTAGGCGTGGCGTCCAGTCCCGCCTACGGCTTTGACCACCCCGGCAAAGTGACTTTGTATCTGCCCGCTGGAAAGCAATACACATTTGAGTTTGGCGCCGCCGCGCCCACCGGCGATGGCGATTATCTCCGTCTGGCCGCGTCGCCCCGGGTCATCATCGCGCCCGACTTCCTGCGCCAGGACGCGGTGCGCTCCGCCTTTGGCGTTCAGGATAAATCCCTGCTGCGCTTTCACGCCGCGGACGTGCGGATGGTCCGGCTGCTCTGGCACCATAAAACGATTGTGGTGCGGCGGCTGGCCGCGGGGAAAGATAAGGGCAAATGGCCCAAAGCCCTGCGCTCCCGCACCCGCGATCTGGTGGATGCCTTGCGCAACGCCACCATGAATTCCATGCCCAACCGCCTGGGCAAAGCCCCCGGAAAATACGGCCTGGGCCCGGCCGCCAATTCCATCACCCTGCAATGGAAGGCCGGCCAGGGAACCATTCGCGTGGGCCGGAAAAACAGCAATGGCGACTACTTCGCCCAGACCGCCGGCCAGCCCGCGATTTATACCATCAGCAGCTATTTGGCCGAGGATATGAAAAAACTCGCCGCGGGCAAAAATTCTAAATAAATATGCGCCGCAGTCTGGAAATGCTCATTCTGGCCTGAAGCTGCGATTCGAATCTTGATCTCCCGCGATTATCGCAACGCAACGCGCTCATCGCATGGTGCGTTGTGCCTAAAATCACGCATTCGAATCGGCCAGGACGCGCATGCGCTAAAATGGAGCCCGGGCCCGGGTGGCGAAATTGGCAGACGCACGGGACTTAAAATCCCGAGGCCGGCGACGGCCGTGCGGGTTCGATTCCCGCCCCGGGCACCAGAATTTAGGATCATGCGTGCGCATATAGAACTGTTTTATAACGGGCAAATACAAGTCGGTGGGGGGCCGGATAAAATTCTCAGGCTTCATAACAAATTTCTTTATAAAATTTTTGCTTCATACTGAATGGCGCAAGTAAATTTAGGCGTGCGTCGAATAGACTACATATTCGACGCATTATATGCGTATAATATTTCCATCTGCGGTGAATACTAGTTATAATCATCGCAGGGGATGCGTTGAATGCATATCCATGAGCTCTCTGGCTGGCCCAACTTCGCCTGGGACGCGCAACAGCTCGCGAAGCCGCTTGCCTCCGTCAGGCACCGGCAAGGGCGGCTGATTGGTCATATGGAAGCCTTAGGGTTTGGCCTTCGGCAGGAGGCCGTCCTGCAGACCCTGACTGAGGATGTTCTCAAAAGCAGCGAGATCGAGGGGGAAAAGCTCGATGCCGGCCAGGTTCGCTCGTCGCTTGCCCGACGTCTAGGCATGGACATCGGCGCGTTGAAACCAGCCGACAGGCGCGTTGAAGGCGTCGTCGAAATGATGCTCGACGCCACCCGCCATTACGATAAACCGCTCACTGTGGACCGTCTGTTTGCCTGGCATGCCTCATTGTTCCCTATGGGGTACAGCGGCATGACAAAAATCCGGCCCGGCGTCTGGCGCGATGACAGCACGGGACCGATGCAGGTTGTCTCTGGTCCGATCGGCAAGGAATACGTCCATTATGAAGCCCCGAAAGCGGCGCGCGTCGCTGGTGAAATGCGCGCCTTTCTCGAATGGTTTGAGGCCGGCCCGGAAATGGATCTTGTGCTGAAGTCCGCCGAGGCGCATCTCTGGTTCGTCACTATTCACCCGTTCGATGACGGGAACGGCCGCATCGCGCGTGCGATAGCCGATATGGCTCTCGCGCGGTCCGAACGCAGCCCGCAACGCTTCTACAGCATGTCAGCGCAGATCCGGCAGGAACGGAACGACTATTACGACATTCTTGAACGGACGCAGAAAGGAACCATGGATATCACGCCGTGGATGGAGTGGTTCCTCGGCTGCCTCGGGCGCGCGACTGACGGCGCGCAAGCCGTATTAGCCGCGATTCTCGCCAAGGCGCGTTTCTGGGACCGCATCAAGGGCGTTCCACTCAATGAGCGCCAGTGTTTAGTCCTCAATCGGTTTCTCGATGGCTTCGAAGGTAAACTTACGAATTCTAAATATGCGGCGCTGGCCAAATGCTCGCATGATACGGCGCTCCGCGATATGCAGCAGCTCCTCGAGCGTGGCATTCTTGTGCGCAACGCCGAAGGTGGTCGCAGTACTAGTTATTCGCTGGCAACCGAGAGACCCGGATGATGACTGCTGCCGCATATATCCTGCAATTCAGCGTTTAGAACTGGTTTCATAAAGCAAGAAAAATCAAGATCATCGGATGCATGCGGCATTTCTTTCGCTCACAATTCCGCAAAATGCACGGAATTGTTTCGCTGGAAATGCCGCACACACACATTCACCCAAACTGACCCGCCTCATTTATGAAACCAGTTCTAGACGCGGCATGGGATGCCTGAATTTAGCACCTTTCGTTACACACAGGACAGCCGCCGCTGGAAACGCCCGTGGCCGGATCATCGCATTCCCGATTTTGCATAAGTTGCAGTTAAATGTCTAACATCTTGATCGTCACATACATATATAATTAATTCCCGTTTTGGAACGGCCTTGATTGGAGCCGAAACCGCGATCCCGGATTTGGCCATGCAATTGCAATAAGTTATAAACCGCACGAGGTCCCGGATGGAATCGCCGCAGCTCCGAAAGGTCAGGCCATGCCGATATATTCAAGATTCAGCCCGCAAACCGCGTCTCTGCTGGAGTTACTACAAGACAAACCGCGCGTCCCCGACGGTCCCCGTCCGCCCGTCCTCGAAACCCTGCCGGAAAAAGAAGCGGGATATGAGTTATCACAATGGGAGCCATTCGAGGCCTTGCTGGACATCCTGCGCTCCGCAGATCTGTTCCACGATGAGCGCAACGAGGCCTGGATCCGGGTGCGGGAACGGGAACTGCGGCTGCAATTCAGCCTGCCGGGTGACGGATTCCGCCGCTGGCTGGGGGCCCGCTATCACGGCCTCTGTGAGCGCACGGTGCCTCGTGACACGATTGAACGGGTCATCGAAGTGCTGCTGCCGCGGGCGCTGTATCAAAGCCCCATGCACACTCTGTTTAATCGCTTCGCACTGGGCGCGCCCCCGGCCGGGGAACCGGCACAGCGCAGCTTTTCATTTGCCTCCGGGCCGCTGGAGGCGCAAGCGGATGTCCATGCGCGGCCAACCACACCGGGCCAAGCCGCGGAAGCATCGGGGCCGCAGCTGATTTGCGATGAATTGCCCGCTCTCTGGCTGGATTTAAACGACCGGCAGGGACGCGCGATACGCATCGGCCCGCAAGGCTGGCGGGTCGAAAGTGACCCGCCGGTCCTGTTCCGGCGTTTCCGTCACCAGCACGAACAGCCGCCGCCCGAGGCGGGCGTCATCTCTGAGCTCTTCGAGCTGTTGCCGCTCGCGCATGAATCGGAACGCCTGCTCCTGCTGGCCTGGCTGACCATGGCCGCGTTTCCCTTTCGTCCCTGCCCCATGCTTTGCTTGTATGGCCCGCAAGGCGCGGCCAAGACCACCACCGCCCGCATGCTGCGCGAATTGCTCGATCCCAGCACCAGCGATAACTTCGATTTTCAGACCCAGTATGCCCACCTGCCCGAAATTCTTGACCACCATGCCGTGCCGGTCTTCGATAATGTGGGCCGGCTGAAGCCGTCGCAGGCGAACCTGCTCTGCCGCGCGGTCACTGGCGGGTCCTGGAGCAAGCGCAAGCTCTATACCGACAGTGAAGACATTGTTTTTCGTTTCCGCAGGCCGCTGATTCTGACCGCTCTCGAAATTCCCTGCGCCGCCGCCGACTGGCTTGACCGCGCGCTGCTGCTGCCGCTGGAATCGCTTCTGCCGGAGCGGCGCCGCGACGAGCACGGGCTTTGGCATGAATTTAACCGGCTGCGACCCCGGCTGCTGGGCGGCCTCTGCGGCGCCATCGCGGCGGCCATGCGGCACTGGCCGCAAACCCGGCGGGAAACCCTGCCGCGCATGGCCGATTTTGCCCGCTGGGGCGCGGCCGTGGCCATCTCCCAGGGCAAAACCGGAGCGGATTTCCTGCACTTGTTAGAGGAAAACCGCCAGCGCCAAAGCGCTGAAGTCATTGCCGGTGACGCGTTTGCCGATGCCCTGGTGCGATTTATGCAAAAAAACGGAGAGTTTCGCGATACCGCCTCCCGACTGCTGGAAATGCTCAACCAAAGTCAGGATGGCCCGAAAGGAAAAAATTGGCCAGTGAACGCTAACTGGCTGATCCGAAAATTGCATACCATTCAAAACGCATTATGGGATCAAAATATCGAGGTCAAATTTATCCGGCAACCCGACACTCGCCTGATTGAAATGAAATTTCATAATCAGGCAGCATAATGCCTGAATATTCCATTGTGTAGAGCTTTAAGGGCAAAATGTCGTCATGTCGTCATAACGCCCATAATTCTTTATTTTTCATATACATACGATATGACGATAAAAAAATATATCGTCATGTTTATCGTCATGCATCTCTATTAGCTGGATTCCGCCCGCGACAGCACCAGGGCGGAATTTTTGGAGCCGAAGCCGATGCAGTTGCACAGCGCATGGCCGATGGCGCGCGCCCGGCCCTGGTGGGGCACATAATCGAGGTCGCATTCGGGGTCGGGGTGGTCGAGATTGATGGTGGGCGGCAGCCAGCCATCGCGCATGGCCAGCAGCGTGGCCGCCACGCCGGCGGCGCCGGAGGCGCCCTGGGGATGGCCGATGAGCGACTTCAGCGCCGAGCCGGGTACCCGCACGGCGGCTTTGCCCAGCGCCAGCTTGAGGGCGCGGGTTTCAATCCGGTCATTGAGCTGGGTCGCCGTGCCGTGCAGATTCACGTAATCGAGCTCTTCGGGCAGCACGCCGGCCTGGGTCAGCGCAATCTGCATGGCCCGCGCCGGCTCTTCACCCGACTCCTCCAGCCGCACCCGGTGAAAGGCCTCGCAGGTGGAGCCATAGCCGGTGATTTCGGCGTAGATGCGGGCGCCGCGGGCGCGCGCCTGCTCGCGCTCTTCCAGCACGAACAGCCAGGCGCCTTCGCCCAGCACGAATCCGTCCCGGCCGGCGCAGAACGGGCGCGAGGCCCGGGTCGGCGCATGGTTCCACGCCGGAGTCAGAATTTTCATCATGCAAAAGGCTTTGATGATCAACGGCGCCAGCGGCGCGTCGGCCCCGCCGGCCAGCACCCGCTCGGCTTCTCCGGTGGCAATGGTGCGGCGGGCATGGCCGAGCGCGTCGGTCGAGCTGGTGCAGCCGGTGGAAAGCAGATGGCTGTACCCATGCAGCCCGAAGCGCATGGAAACTTCGCTGGCCAGCGAACCGGGAGTGGCGGATGGGATGGTATAGACGCTGCAGCGCTTTTCATGGCCGCCGAAGTAGGTGGCAAATTGCCGTTCGACAAAGGCCAGGGCGCCGCCGCCGGTGCCGAGCGAAACGGCAAAATTGCGGCGCTCGGCCAGCGAAAATTTCTCCGGCTCCAGGCCGGCATCGGCCAGGGCCTCGCCCGCGGCCGCCAGCGCCAGCGGCGCCACGCGGCCCACGTTGGCCAGATCGTGATCGTCCATCACGGTGCGAGGATCAAAATCCGCGGCATGTCCGGCGATCCGCGCCGGCGAGGCCTCGCCGGCGATGCCGGTAATGTCGCGCACCCCGCTGATGCCCGCCCGCGTGGCCTGCCAGAAGGCTTCCCGGCCGAGTCCATTGGGACTGACCGCGCCGATGCCCGTGATGACGACCCGGCGCATGTATTACAGAATACAGGGAGCGGCCGAATAGGAGAATAGCCGAGGCGAGTATCGAAGTTTCTCTTTACTCCTCCCGGGCTTTTCTATTCACATCTTTTGCCCCGCCGCTTAAAAGGATTTGCTGATGCCGATGGTGAAGCGGCTGAGGCCGTCACCGGCGATGCGCACCTCGGGGCGCACATAAAAGCCATCGTGCAGCGGAAAGCGGGCGCCGAAGCCGACGATCGGCGAGCCATGCGTGATGCCGCCGATTTCGGCCAGGCCAACTCCGCCAAGCACGTAAGGCACGATGCGGGTGCTGCTGAGATGAAAGTTATATAAAAAGCTGCCGTCCAGGGTAAAGACGCCGTTGCCGCCTTTGCGGCCAAAGGCGATGGTCGGCTCAAAATCCACGTGCCGGGTCAGATTCAGCCCCAACCCGCCGCCCACCACAAAGCCGGAAGGGTTGCTCAAAAGCGCGCCGCCGAATAATGTCCAGTTGCCCGTGCTCTGTCCCCACGCCGGCAGGCTGAGAGACATGCCCAAAAAGATGGCCAGCACTGGTAAAACCCGCTGCAAACGGAAAGTCATAATAATTGAGTCCTCTTGTGTAGTGGATCGCCGTTGCAAATTCATGGGTGCTTCCATGGCCCCGGCAGAATCAAAACAGCAATTCAAATGCCATCCCTGAATTTAATAAATATGGGATGAAAGTATGGATGCGGCGAATCCGGAACGCAGGTTTAAGCCGGCGGCAGGTAATTTTTACGCATTAGCGTTAAGCGTTCACGGCAGAATCGCATTGTAGTATAAATGCGAAATCGCAGGCCGAAGAGCGGGGTTTCCTGTTAGGTCCCGCGACTATGAACGACAATAAAATTCCAGCCACCATCCGGGTTTGCAAACCCCGGCTTCGGCCGGGAAGTTGCGAAAGGGTTTCGCCTTAAAAAAATGCGGCTGTGCCGCTATTGCCGAGCCGCATGGCAGTGCTCGGGCCAGTCAAGCTGGAATAAAATTGAAATTGAGTCTTTTATGCCCCAGACGCTCTTTGAAAAAATTTGGAACCGGCATGTGGTGCTGCACGAGGCGGGCAAGCCGGCGCTGCTTTATATTGACCTGCACCTGATCCACGAAGTCACTTCGCCACAGGCCTTCGAGAGCCTGCGGGAAACGGGGCGCAAGCTGCGTCAGCCGGGCCGCACCTTCGCCACCATGGACCATAACGTGCCGACCGATCCGCGGCCATTCAAAATTCTGGATGCCAGCTCCCGGCGCCAGTTGGATGCGATGGTCGAAAACTGCCGCGATTTTGGTGTGCCGTTGTTTGACCTCGAAAGCGAAGACCAGGGCATTGTGCATGTCATCGGACCGGAGCTGGGTCTGACCCGGCCGGGCATGACGATCGTCTGCGGCGACAGCCACACCTCAACCCATGGCGCTTTTGGGGCGCTGGCCTTTGGCATCGGCACCAGCGAAGTCGAGCATGTGCTGGCCACGCAGTGTCTCTGGCAGGCAAAGCCGAAAACCATGGAAATCCGGCTGCAGGGCCGGCGCGGTCCCGGTGTGACGGCCAAAGACTTGATTTTGTATGTCATCGGCCAGATCGGCACCGGCGGCGCGACCGGTTATGCCGTGGAATACACGGGCGAGGCGATCCGCGCGCTGACGATGGAAGAGCGCATGACGGTCTGCAACATGTCCATTGAAGCCGGTGCGCGGGCCGGCATGATCGCTCCCGATGATACGACCTACGCATATCTGCGCGGCCGCCGGCACGCGCCGCAAGGCGCGGCCTGGGAAGCGGCGGTGACCCAATGGCGCGGGCTGCCCAGCGACGCGGGCGCGCAATATGATCACAGCGTGGTGCTCGATGCCGCGCGGGTGGCGCCGCAGGTGACCTGGGGCACCAATCCCGGCATGGTCGCCGCGGTGGATGCCACAGTGCCCGACCCGTGCTCGCTGGCCGATCCGGTGGCCCGGCATTCGGCCGAGCTGGCCCTCGAATATATGGGGCTGCGGCCGGGCGCGGCCATCAGCGGACTGGCGATCGACCGGGTTTTTATCGGTTCCTGCACCAACTCCCGGCTGAGCGACCTCGAAGCCGCCGCCCGCATCGTGCGGGGCCATAAAGTCGCCCGCGGCGTGCGCGCCATGGTCGTGCCCGGCTCGCGGCGGGTCAAACGCGAGGCCGAGGCTCGCGGCCTGGATGTGATCTTTCGCGAGGCCGGCTTTGAATGGCGCGAATCGGGCTGCAGCATGTGCCTAGGCATGAACCCCGATATTCTGCGTCCCGGCGAGCGCTGCGCCTCCACCAGCAACCGTAACTTCGAGGGCCGCCAGGGCCAGGGCGGCAGAACCCATCTGGTCAGCCCCGAAATGGCCGCCGCGGCCGCGCTGAGCGGACATTTTGTGGATATTCGCACCTGGCGGGCCAAACCCTAGAACCTGTCTCATAAATGGTGCATAGCATCAAATCAGGGTAGGTATGCGGCTTTTCCAGCGAAACAATTCCGCGCGTTTGGCGGAGGGGTGCCCATTTGCCGGCTATGCCGGCAATTGGGCCCGAGCGAAAGAAAAGTCGCATGCATAGCGTAAACTTTACTACACACGACTTAATGAGACAGGTTCTAAGCATCCCATCGAGCTTAACCATGAAACCTTTTCATTCAATCACCGCCGTGGCGGCACCGCTCGACCGGCCCAACGTGGATACCGATCAGATTATTCCCAAGCAGTTTTTGAAAAGCATTGTGCGCTCCGGCCTGGCGGCGGGGCTGTTCTATGACTGGCGGCGGCTGCCCGATGGCCGGCCCAATCCGGACTTTGTGCTCAACCAGCCGCTGTATCAGCGGGCCGGGATTCTTTTGGCGCGGGAAAACTTCGGCTGCGGCAGCTCGCGCGAGCATGCGCCCTGGGCCTTGAAGGATTTCGGAATTTTGTGCATCATCGCGCCTTCGTTTGCCGATATCTTTTATAACAACTGCTTTAAAAACGGCATGCTGCCGGTGATCTTGCCGGCGGATGCGGTGGATGAGCTTTTCCGGGCCGCGGCCGCGCGGCCTGGCCTGCAAATTACGGTGGATCTGGCAGCGCAGTCGGTCAGCCTGGCGGAAGGCCGCGGGTTTCATTTTGAGCTGGATGCCTACCGGAAACAGTGCCTGCTGGAAGGTCTGGATGATATTGCGCTCACGCTGCGGCACGAGGCGGCCATCACGGCCTTTGAAGCCAGAATCTAGCAGCGCCGAGCCTGACCCAGGCAGCCCAATGGCGACAGGCTGTCATCTTATGAGTGCCAGGTAAGGTAAAAACGTATCGCGAACTCGAGCTCCGCGCCGGTATATGAGCAGGGGAACCCCACAGCTAAACTAACCGGCGAAAAAAAAACCGGACCTTCCCGCAGCCGCCTCGATCCCGGGCTTTCAAATCCATTCTCCGATGACCCCGCGCCGCGACGGCTGCGGCCCATGCTCGCAACCGCCGCCCAGGCAGGCTGGAGGGAAGCGGTGGAGCGCCAGGTTCCGGCCTCGCGGCGCTGGCAATGGCTGAGCGAGGAACCAGCGGCATTTCTGGATCTGCTGCCCATCATCCCCACGGCGCAGGTACTGGAAATTGGCTGCGGCACGGGGGCGCGGGCCGCGCAATTAACGGAGGCATGCAAATTAACCGTGGCCGAAGCCTGTCCGGAACGGGCGGCTTGGCTGAGCCTGCGCGGCCGCCAGGATGGATGGAAATCGTTCCAGCTGCTGGAAATGGGCTGGCCGGAAGTGGCGGAAACCGGCGAGCGGTATGACTGGGTCATTGCGATACCGGCCCCGAGCGAGGCTGATTTTTTGCCTGCTCTTTCCCGTTTACTTAGCCCGCGGGGGCAGGCTTGCATCGGACTGCGGAAGAGCGCATGGAATAGCCGGGCCTGGAACAGGCTGCGGCGCGGGCTCCGGCGCGCGCGGCTGCGCATGCAGACCGCGTGGCTCTGTCCGCTGGGTCTGGAGCGGCCTGCCGCGCTGATTCCTCTGCAGGCATCCGCGCTGCGTTATGCCCGGACACATGGCTTGCTCGGCGGCGGCCGCCGGAGGCCGGCATGGGCAGCGTCTATCCTGGCGCAGGAGTGGCTCGCGCGCCGCGGCGGCGATTGGCTCATCAGCCTGCGGACCGTTGACGGGTAAAGCCCCGCCAGCGTCCCAACCTTCTCTATGCAGGAAGCAATCGAGCGAAGATGGCAGAGCACCGGCGGTCAATTATTGCGTGCCGCGACCGGAACGCGCATGACGCTGGTGATCTGCATTGGAGCTTCCGTCAAGCCGCTGTGGGTGGCCAAAATGGCCACAAATGAGACCGGCCGGGACATCTTGGCTCGCGAATACCAGGCCCTGCGAGAGCTGGAGCCCTGGGCCGAAAGTCTAGGCATACCCCGCTGTGATGATTGGAAGGCAACTCCGCCCTCGTGTTTGATCATGGAAGGCCTGGCGGGCAGGCCTGGACATGGCCTGGCGGGACGGGAAAAAGAAATCTGCCTGGACCGGGCGCTGGACTGGCTGCGAAAATTTCAAGCCACTGTGCCGGCCCGGAAAATTTCAGCCCGCGATTATTGGCGCCGGTATTGGGCGCGTTCACAGCGGGATCCGGACCCGGCGGGCACGGCCCTTGCCATACTCTCGTGGCTGGGCCGGCAAACCCCGCCCGAGTGCGCATTGACCGCAAGTCATGGAGACTTCTGGCTCGGCAATCTGCTGCTGGAAGCGGGCGAGATCAGGGTTTTTGATTGGGGCTGTTATGATACGCGCGGCCCGCTCGACGATATTTATACGTTGCTGCTGCATGCCATCGCTCCGGCGCCGAATGGGCATTGCGACTTTGAGTCGTTTCGCGGCCAGTTCTGGGAAAACCGGACTATGGCCCGGCGGTGCGCCGGGATTTATCACACCTGGAAAATCACGCCGGCGCGGGCGCGATGGGAATTTTATATGTTTCTGGCGCGGCGCATCCGCTGGGAAACCGGACGCGAAGGGCAGTTTCGCAGCCCGGCCTTTAGGTTAAACGCCCAGCAGCGCTGGGCGGCCATCGGGCATTGGCTGCGCGAGCACGGGTATCCTTATCCTCCAGGCGCGGCTCCAGCGGCGGACTCCGGGGAATCAAGTCCAAAGTAGCGTATCATTAATCTCCAGTGCTTCAGCGCCGCTCCCGCGGGCCGAGACTGGAGCGGCAAGTGCTGGAACCGGCGTATGGACGCGGTGTCGCAACCACGGGCGGAAGGGATGAACTCAGCTCATCGGTCGTTGAATCTTGAGAGCCGAATCGAGAGCGTTGAGCAGGCCGAGAATGAGGTCCTGGCCTTTGCCCGCGCGGCTGGTTTCGAAGAGGACACGCAGCACCAGATCGCCATGGCCGCGCGGGAAATGGTGGTGAACGCGATTTCCCATGGCAACGCCTACGATTTGAACAAGCATGTTCAAATCGAGTTGCGGCTGTCGCCCGAGTCGCTGCTCATCGCGATTCAGGACGAAGGCCACGGATTTGATCCCCGCAATCTGCCGGATCCGCTGGCGCCGGAAAATCTGCTGCGGCAATCGGGCCGCGGTCTGCTGCTGGCGCGCGCCTTTATGGACGATGTTGAGCTGATCCCCGGACCGAAGGGCACCGAAGTGCGCATGCGCAAACGGCGGCAGGAAGGCAATGCCCCGGGACATAAGAGCTGAACCACCATGCCGAGCCTTGTCATCAACCAACGCCAGATCGAGGGCATTACCGTGCTCGACTGCGCCGGCCGCATCTCTCTGGGCGAGGGCAGCGTGCTGCTGCGCAATGTCCTGCAGGAAAAAATGCAGGCGCCCCAACCCAAAGTCCTGTTGAACCTGGCCGAAGTCGCCTATATTGACAGCTCCGGGCTGGGAGAGCTGGTCAGCGCCTATGTGGCCATGCACCGGCAGGATGGGGAGCTGAAGCTGCTGCATTTAACCCGCAAGGTGCACGATCTGCTGCAAATCACCAAGTTGTACACGGTTTTTGACGTTTTTGACGACGAAGCCCAGGCCCTGGCCTCGTTCCGCTAGATAGCATGCGCCGGCGCGCCGCCGCCATGCCGATGGGTAAAAGCTCCAAGGATTCCGCGTGCATTCCGCCGATTTCATGCAAGCCCTGCGGCAGTTGAACTGGCTGGCGGGACTGGATATTCTGCTGGTGGCGTGGGTCATCTATCATTGCCTGTTGCTGCTGCGGGGCACGCGGGCGAGCCAGGTCTTGTGGGGCCTGCTGCTGCTGGTGCTGGCGTTTTATGCCTCGGAGTGGAGCGGCCTGGCCACCATCCACTGGCTGCTCAGCCTGGCGCTGCCCTATTTCTTCATCGCCATCATCGTTCTGTTTCAGGCTGAAATCCGCCAGGGATTGGCGCTGATCGGCCGCCGCCCGCTTGCATTGCGGCTGTTTCATGCGCCCGGCAGCGATAACTACGAAGATATTGTGCTGGCGATCCATTATTTATCCGCGCGCTCCATTGGCGCCCTGATCGTGATCGAGCGCAATACCGGGCTGCGCACCTATGCCGAAAGCGGCGTGGCCCTGGATGCCCGGCTGAATTACGACCTGCTGCTGGCGCTCTTCAACCCTGCAGCTCCGCTGCATGACGGCGCGGTGCTGGTGCGGGGAACGCGCCTAGCAGCCGCGGCCTGTTTTCTGCCGATTTCGACCAATCCGGCAATCTCAAGCCATCTCGGCACGCGCCACCGGGCGGCCATCGGCATTACGGAAGAAACCGATGCGGTCGCGATTGTGGCCAGCGAAGACCGGGGAACCATCAGCCTGGCGGTGGGCGGCCGGCTGGAAACCGATATCAGTCTGGATCAGTTGCGGGCGCGGCTGAGCCAGCTTTGCGGGCAATATCTGCCGCCGCTCGAAATCCAGCCCGCGCCTGAGAGCGGCCACCTGCCGGCCGCGAGGCCACGGGCATGATGCTACCCCGCTGGATCACGCGCAACTGGACCCTGAAACTGACGGCGCTGGTCATCAGCCTGGGTCTGTATATCGCGATTACGGGACAGCCCCAGGCCGAGGTCGGTCTGACCGCGCCCCTTATTTTTCGGGGTCTGCCATCCAATCTGGTCATCGTGAACGCGCAATTGCGGCGCATCCACGTGCGGCTGAGCGGGCCGGTGGACCTGGTTTCCCGCGCCAGCCGCACCGATTTGACCGTGCAATTGAACCTGGCGGGCGCGGCTCCCGGCCGGCAGGAGGTGAACCTCAGCGCCAGTGACGTACAGGCGCCGTTCGGCTTACGGGTGGTGAACCTGTGGCCGACCGCGCTGCAGTTAAATCTGCAGCCGATGGTGCGGCGCTGGCTGCGGTTGGAACCGCGGGTTGCGGGGCAATTGGCGGCGGGCAGCCATCTGGTGTTGATCCGGCTGGTGCCGGAACGGGTGCTGGCCATTGGCCCCGCATCTTATCTGCGCGGCCAGGCGGGAGTATTGCCGGTGACGGTGAACATTTCCGGCATTATCGCCTCCACCCGCCTGCCTCTTAATATTCGCAATCCAAACCCGATGGTGCGCTTGCGGCTTACGGGCCAGAGCTATGCCACTCTGCTGGTGCAACCGGCGCGGCAGCCCAAACTGCCTCCGGCAAAGCGGCGCAGTCCATACCGATAGAACACAAGACGATTCGCCGGTTTCAATTTGGAATTCGAATCTGAATAGATGGCATCGGGCCGCGGCGCGCGTAATTTCAAAGCTACAATTGAAAGCTGATGGGCAAGTATTTCGGTACCGATGGGATACGCGGCACGGCCGGCCAGCCGCCGCTGGATGCCGCATCTGTGTCCGCGTTTGGCCGGGCACTGGGCGGTTGGCTGCGAACGCATCATTCGCAGCCGGTCATCGTGGGCCAGGACACGCGCGAGAGCGGACGCTGGCTGGCCGAAGCGCTGATCTCCGGATTGCAAGCCGCGGGCATCGGCAGCGAATACGCCGGCGTGGTCACGACCCCAGCAGTGGCCTATCTGACTCACATCCTGCCGTTTTCAGCCGGGGTGATGGTTTCGGCTTCGCATAATCCCTACCACGACAACGGCCTGAAGGTCTTTGACCATTCCGGCTATAAATTTCCCGACGCGGTAGAAACTGAAATTGAAGCCCTGATGGATGCGGCGCTGGCTCAGCCCGCGCCGGCGGTGAAAAAAATCAGCCTGATCGAAAACCCGGACTATAAACAGAAATATCTGGAATATTTGCGGACCACGGCCGCGCCGGAGCCGGATCAGGCGTGGTCGCTGGCCGGCATGCGCATTGTGCTTGATTGCGCGCATGGCGCGGCGTCGGAGCTGGCGCCGGATTTGTTTCGCGGCCTGGGCTGCGAAGTTCATCTGCTGCATGCCACCCCCAACGGCCGCAATATCAATGCCGAGGCCGGCGCACTGCATCCGGAGCGCATGGCGCGGGCCGTGGTGGAAACCGGCGCCTGCCTGGGCGTCGCTTTTGATGGCGACGCCGACCGCTCGATCTTCGCTGATGAAAAAGGCGCTCTGGTCGATGGCGACCGCATTTTATGGATTGCCGGACGCGATCTGCAGGCCAGGCAGCGGCTGGAGCCGCCGCTGGTGATCGCAACCATCATGTCGAATCTGGGCCTGGAGCTGGCGCTGCGCGCGAACGGCATCCGGCTGGAACGCACGGCGGTGGGCGACCGCTATGTGCTGGAGCGCATGCGGACCACCGGAGCGCGGCTGGGCGGAGAGCAATCGGGACATATTATTTTTGGCGCCAACTCCACCACCGGCGACGGCCTGCTGACCGCGGTGCAAATATTGGCGATTCTGGCGCGCAGCGGGCAGACTTTTTCCGCGCTGCAGTCCGGCTACCGCGCTTTTCCGCAAAAACTGATCAATGTGCGGGTGCGCGAGCGGCGCGCGCTGCACGAGATGGATCGGGTGCGGCGGCAGATTGAGGCGGCGGAACGGGAATTCGATGGCCGCGGCCGGGTCATTGTCCGCTATTCGGGCACCGAGCCGCTGGCGCGGGTGATGGTGGAAGCCGAATCCGAGACGCGCGTCGCGCACCATGCCGGCGAGATCGCGCAGGCCATCCGGGACGAAGCGGGCATATGAACATCAAAAGCCGGGTTCTGGGCCCAGTGATGCTGAGCCTTCTCGCCGGCGGAGGCTGCGCCAGCCGCCTGCACCTGCCCCAGGGCAGCCGGCCCGCAAATCAGGTCCATCTCTATCCCCCCTCGCGCTTAGGCCGGCTACTGCCGGGAATCTGGCGGGTTGAGGGGGTGCAAACCGGCCAGCATAGCTACGTATCGCAACCCAACCTGATCCGCCGCTATGCGGAAATCGCGGGAATTGCCGCCTGGAAGAACTTCGAGTTTGCCGCGCCGGACATACTGCGCATCCGGGCCGGCAAGACGCAAAGGCAGCTGCATTATCAGGTTGAAGGCAATGAATTGATTCTGGGGCAGCTGGGGCCGCATATCAGCCATGACGACTGGGAAATGAACTATGCGTCGGGCACGCTGTTCCTGCGCTCGCTGGTGGATGCGCAAACCTACGCGCTGAGAAGAACCAAACCGTGAACCGCCGGCAGGTGAGTGAAATATATAAATTCGCACCGGGTTCGCAAACCCCGGCTTCGGCCGGGAAGTTGCGAAAGGGTTTCGCCTTAAAAAAATGCGGCTGTGCCGCCGTCCATCCGCCGAGCCGCTGTATATTTCGTCATTGACGCTGGGCATCGAAGCGTCCCACAATCACTGCTTGTCGCTTATGCGGATGGTTGATCTGATCCGGGACAAGCGGGAGGGCCGCGGGCTGAGCGCGGCCGAAATCGAGTGGATCGTGCGCGCTTACATGAGCGGCGAAGCGGCTGATTACCAGCTCTCAGCCTGGCTGATGGCGGTCTATTTCCGCGGCCTGGACGCCGGCGAAACCCGCGCTCTTACCCACGCCATGCTGCACTCGGGCCGGGTGCTGGGCTGGAGCGGAGCCCGGCCGGTGGCCGATAAGCATTCGACCGGCGGAGTCGGCGATAAGACCAGCCTGATCCTGGCGCCTTTGGCCGCCTGCTGCGGCGTGCGCGTGCCGATGATCTCGGGCCGCGGACTGGGGCATACCGGCGGCACGCTCGATAAGCTGGAAAGCATTCCCGGGTTTCGGGTGCGTCTGGAACTGCGCGAGTTCGAGCAGGTGCTGGAGCGGCATGGCTGCGCCATGATCGGCCAGACCGAAGAGATCGCTCCGGCCGACCGTCGGCTCTACGCTTTGCGGGACGTGACCGCGACGGTGGAAAGCCGGCCTCTGATTACCGCCTCGATCCTGAGTAAAAAGCTGGCCGAGGGGCTGGATGCGCTGGTGCTGGATGTGAAGACCGGCGATGGCGCCTTTATGACCGCGCTCGAGCCGGCGCGCGAGCTGGCGCGCATGATGCAGGACATTGGCGGCGAAATGGGGCTGGCGATTGAGGCATTGATCACCGACATGGATCAACCGCTGGGCCGCGCCGTGGGCAATGCCCTGGAAGTGGAAGAATGCCTGGAGGTGCTGCGCGGATCGGGGCCGGAAGATTTGCGTGAGTTGACGCTGGAACTGACGGCGCGCATGGTGCGGCTGGCGCGGCGGGCGCGGGGCCAAAGCTGCGAATTAGCCGCCGCGCGCGAGGAGTGCCGGGGCTATCTGGACGGAGGCGCGGCGCTGGAGCGGTTTTGCGCCATGGCCGAGACGCAAGGCGGACAAACTCGTGCCCTGAGGGAAGCGGGACGTTTACCCCAGGCCCGGCATGAGGCCGTGATCCGGGCGCCGCGCGCCGGATATATCCAGGCCGCGGCGGCGCGCGGGCTGGGGCTGGCGGCCATGCACCTGGGCGCCGGACGGGCGCGGGTCGAGGATTCGATTGACGCCGCCGCGGGACTGCGGATGCACGTCCGCAGGGGAGACCCGGTGAGCGCGGGCGATGCCCTGTGCATACTCTATTACAATGATGCGAGCCGGCTGGAAAACGCCCGGACACTGGCGCAGAATGCATTTACGATCGGCGAAACTCCCGCCGCGCCGCGTTCATTGATACAGGAAATCCTGCCGCATCATCCGGCGGCATAAACTTGCGGAGAAACCAATCCATGCCGCTCTCCACCTTGTCCGAGCAAACCCCTCCGGCGACGCAAAGCGCGCGCTGGCCCTGGCTGGTCGTCGCAGGACTTCTCGCGCTCTGCTTATTGGACGCGCTGTTGGTGCCGCATTATCGCGGCGCGGCGCTGGCCGCGGTGCTGGGATTGACGCTGATGCTGGGACTGGCGATCTTCATGTCAAACCATCGCCGGCAAATCCAGCCCAAAGTCGTTGCCTGGGGCCTGGGACTGCAATTATTATTCGCCACGCTGGTGCTGAAAGTGCCGTGGACGGCCGAGGCCTTTGCCTGGGTAGCGCATCAGATTTCAATTCTGCTGAATTATTCGTTTGCCGGATCTTCCTTTGTGTTTGGCGCCTTGGGCGCAAGCAGCTCGGGCGGGCTCAGCCTGGTGGGGGCGCATGGCGCCGTCAGCCTGGGAGTTATTTTCGCCTTCCAGGTGCTGCCGACCATCATTTTCATCGCCGCGCTTTTTGCCATTCTTTATTACATCGGGCTGATGCCGCTGATCGTGCGCGCCTTTGCGCGGTTCATGACCTGGATCATGGGCGCGAGCGGGGCGGAGTCGCTCAACGTGGCGGCCAGCATCCTGATGGGACAGACCGAGGCGCCGCTGACCATCCGGCCTTATCTGGAGAGCATGACCGAATCGGAGCTATTCACGGTGATGGTGAGCGGCATGGCCCATGTTTCCGGCTCCATCATGGCCGCCTATGTGCTCATCGGGCATGTGAAGATCAAGCATTTGCTGACCGCGGTGATCATGACCGCGCCCGCCACCATCATGCTGGCCAAAATCATTCGGCCGGAAACGGGTAAGCCGGTCACCGCCGGGCGGGTGGACCTGGCAATAGAAAAAACCGATGTCAATGTCATTGACGCGGCTTCGCGCGGCACCGGCGAAGGCCTGCATCTGGCGCTCAATGTGGGGGCCATGCTGATTTCGTTCATCGCCCTGATCGCGCTGGCCGACGGCCTGCTGGCGCATGCGCATACCAGCCTGGAGGCATTGCTGGGCTACGGGTTTTCGCCCGTGGCCTTTCTGCTCGGCGTGCCCTGGAAAGACGCGCATACCGTGGGCAGTCTGTTGGGCACGCGCATGGCGCTCAACGAAATGGTGGCCTATGCCAAATTAGGCGGCCTGGGAAAAACCATATCGCACCATGCCTTCATCATCACGACCTTCGCGCTCTGCGGTTTCGCCAACTTGTCTTCGATCGGCATTCAGATAGGCGGCATCGGCGCGCTCGCGCCCAGCCGCAAGCACGACCTGGCGCGGCTGGGTTTTCTCGCCATGCTGGCCGGAACGCTGGCCAATTTTATGTCGGCGGCCATCGCGGGACTGCTGCTGCGTTAATACGCAAAATATGTTTGATCCTGATGAGGAGATAAGACGCATCGAGGCCGCCGCGCAGGCCGCGCGGACAGGGCTGGAGATCGCACCCGGGGCGGAGCCACGGCTGGGGCTGGTGCTGGGTTCCGGCATGGGCGCGGTGGCGGATGGTTTGAACCTGGTGTCCGGAATTGAATACGCCCGCATCCCTCATTTCCCGTGCTCGACGGTAGCCGGCCACGCGGGCCGGCTGGTGCGCGGAACTTTAGGCGGGGTTCCCGTGGTGGCCATGCAGGGACGGGTGCATGGGTATGAGGGCTACACGCCGCGGGAGGTGGTGTTTCCGGTGCGCGTGCTGGCGCGCCTGGGGATACGGCAGTTGATACTGACCAATGCCGCCGGCTCGCTGCACCCGGATTGGAAACCGGGCACCCTAGCCGTGATTCGAGACCACATCGCCGGCCTGCCTAACCCACTGACCGGCCCCAACCTGGACGAATTAGGACCGCGTTTTTTTGACATGACGGAGGCGTATGCGCCGCGGCTGCGGGCGCTGGCGCGTGAGACCGCGGCCGGGCTGGGAATGCGGATCGAGGAAGGCGTCTATTACGCCGCCCCCGGACCGAGCTATGAAACTCCGGCGGAGATTCGCGCCTTCCGCGCCCTGGGAGCGGATCTGGTGGGCATGTCCACCGTGCCGGAGGTGATCGCGGCACGGCATATGGGCCTGGAAGTTCTGGCCATATCCCTGGTGACCAATGCGGCGGCCGGAGTCACACAGGCCGCGATTGATCATCAGGAAGTGATGGAAATCGGCGCCCGCGCGCAAACCCAGATTTCCTGTTGGCTATCCGCCCTGGCTCCGGCATTGCCGGCCATGGAGCGGCGTAGCCGCATTTGAAACTCGCGGCTCGGCCGCT
>JAKAZV010000150.1 GCA_021826505.1 Acidobacteriota bacterium
CCCACGTAAGGAATTCTGGCCCGCCAATTGTGGCCAAAGCTATGCTGCGCGCGCAGGTTCCATTCCTGGGCATAGGACCGGGTCATATTGCGGTCCACGGTCAACAGCGTCATCGGCGTGCTGAAGCCCGGAGCAAAGGCGTTGGGCGGCAGCGGGTTGGCGAAATTGGGCAGTTGCACCTGCGGAATCTGCACAAACGGCGGCGCGCCCACCGTATCCTGCAGCAGCCCCTCGGCGCCATTGAGATACGGATCGAAAAAGATTCCGTAGGAGGCGCTGATCACGGAAGTTCCCGCGCCGGTTGGATCCCAGCTCAATCCCAGCCGCGGCGCCAGCGCCTTGTAATCGGTGGCGATCAAACCCGCCGGAACTCCGGAATCGCCGGGATACAGAATGCCCCGGGGCGCATTGGGATAAATGCGCGACTGCTCGCCCGGCGCCCAGATGTTTTGCCGGTTTTGCACCTCGGTATAGGGATAATCCAGCTCATAGCGCAGGCCCATGTTGAGCGTCAAACGCGGGGATAACTGCCATTTATCCTCAACATAGCCATGAATGCTTTGGCCTCGCATTCCGCGGTACAGGTTGCCGCCGCCCTGCATGAAGACCACCGGCGCGCCGGCCAGAAAGTTGGCGAAGGGAATGCTGTAGGGGAAATTGGAAAAGACATAAAACCCATTCGGCGCGATGGCCAGGTAGCCGTTGGCCTGGTCCTGGCCCAGGTCCACGCCCGCGCTGGCCTGGTGCGCCCCGGCCACCCAGCTCCAGGTATAGCCTTCCCGGTAGCTGTTCTGCACCGTGTCGGTGGGCCCGGTGATGGTATCGCCAATCGTGGCCTCGCCCGCCACGCTGATATAGGGCACTCCCGCCGCGCCCGGCAGTGTGGAGGGGTACTGAAAGCCCAGCGACTGCGGCGTGGTGTGGTTGATGTTGTCGGCAAACACATAATGATTGCGCGCATATTCCAGCCGCGCCACACCAATCAAATTGGAGGAATATATGTGCGTCTCTTCCAGGCTCAAGTCCAGGGCATGGTCGTTTTGCCCGACCGGAAAGCCCGGCACGTTGGCGCCGATCGGTGACAGCGGATCCACTTCCTTGCCCTCATTCATCATGCCGCGCACAAATACATGGTCCTGGCGGGTCAAATCCTGATCCAGCCGCGCGCCATATTGCCCGGTATTATTGACCAGAGTTTGTGTGGTGCTGAACAGCGCGCTGCCCTGGTTGGCGATGGGATAATACGGCAGCATCCTGGCGGCCACGGAATTAATGGAAGTGAGCTGATTGCCGGGCACCGGCTGGCCGGTCTCATAGTTGATCAAGGGCTGCCCGGACTGGGAAAAATTCCCCTGCCGTTCCATCAGCGTGGGCACCGTTGCGGCCGTGGTTTCACCCTGCGCGTTGCGCAGCCCCTCGTAATACAAAAAGAAAAACGTGTGGTTGTGCCGGATGGGCCCGCCCAGCGAGCCGCCAAACTGGTTTTGCCGGTACGTCTGCACCGTGGGCGAAAAGAAATTGCGCGCGTCGAGCGAGGTGTTGCGCAGGTAATCATAGAGCGACCCGTGCCACTGGTTATTGCCCGAACGGGTGATCACGTCGGTGGCCGAACCCATGTCGTTGCCAAACGCGGCCGATCCGCCGCCGGTGATAATGCGGAACTGCTGAATGGAGTCCAGCGGCGGCCGCATCAGCAGCCCGCCATCCACGATATTGACGTTCTCAAATCCGTCAATCAGAAAATCATTCGACTCCGGCCGCATGCCGTTGACTTCGTAGGGCTCGCCGTTGCGCAGGCCGCCGCCGGCCTGCACAATGCCGGTCGAGATGGGAACCACACCGGGCTGCAGCAGCCCCAGTTGCGTGAAATCGCGGCCGTCCAGGGGCAAGGTCGTGATTTGCCGCCGGCCCACCACCTGGCCCAGGCTGGTGTTGGCCAAATCCAGTTGGGCGGCCTGGGCGGACACGTTGACCGTCTGGCTGACCCCGCCCAGTTGAAGCTGTATGTTCACGGTGCGCGTCTGCGCCACGTTCAAGCCCAGAATTTGAAGCTGTTCGCGCGCGAACCCCGCCGCCCGCACGCTCAGCCGGTAATGGCCCACCGGCAGCAGCGGCAGCGCGTACCATCCGGTCGCGTCGCTGAACGTGACCCGGCTCATGCCGGTGCGCGGGCGCTGGCACTCAATCCGGGCCTGCGGCACCGCGTGCCCTTGCGGATCCAGAACCCGGCCTTCAATCGTGCCCGTGCGCACCTGCCCCGCCGCGCCCGCGGCCAGCGCCAGGCACGCCGCCATGATCAGACAGACAAACTTTCCCACCCCCCCAAAAACACGCTGTTGAAATTGCATTTTGATCCTTTTGTTTTGCGGTCCACACTTGATCCGGGTAGCCCGAAGTGCTTCCATGCGGGCATCCGGCGCGGAAAGATAATCGCAATCCGGCGGGCGGGAAACAATAATTGGAAGGTATTATTTTTTATCTTCTAAATGACTATTCCGCGATGATTCGGATCATGATTTGCCATCTAATTAAAATAAAATTCGAAATTAATAACTTGATTTCTGAAATTTAATGGGTGTTGGGCAGGAGCGTATCGGCCGGGCCGGCATGAACCGCGGCATTGCGCAGAAAGCTGGCCAGATCGGCTTCGCTGATCTCCGGCTCGCCCGGCGCCACATGATCCAGCTTGCCTTGCCGCATCCAGGCTTCCAGCTCGTCCACCTGCCGGAAAAGATGATCGAACGAATCCACAATAAAGAGCAGCGGCTGATAGCGGTCTATGGCGAAGCTCTGGTTGATGGCCCATTCAATCCGCAGGGGATAGCGCTGCACCGACGGCGAGGCCAGCGCATGCTCGAGTTCGCCGAAGGAGCTGAGCAGTCCACTGCCGTAGGCCCGCAGCCCGCCGCCTTCCCGCATTAACCCAAATTCAATGGTGAACCAGAAAAACCGCGCCATGGCCTGAATGATGCTGGTCAGGATTTGCAGCCGCTCGTGGGCGCCGGCGATGCCCGCCACGCGTTCGGCCGCGGTATGGGCGCACTCGCCAAAACGCGCCAGCGCGGCGGCGAACTGGGGGTCGGTGTGCATGGGCACATGGCCGGCGATGTCGTGAAAAATATCCGGCTCGGGCAGATAATCGAGCTGGGCCGGCGGCCGCACCGTGATGGTGGTGGGAAATTCGCGGTTGCGCAGACAGTCGAAAAACACAAACGCGGGCACATAGCCGCTCACCGCCCGGGCGCGGAAGCCGGTCAGCGGCGACAAAAACCGGTTCACATCTTCCAGCCGCGGCACCCGCTCGGGGTTCAGGCAGAGCGCCCGCACGCCGGCCAGAAAATGCCGGTTGGCATAGCGTTCCCACCGCGGCCCCATGCGCTGGAACAGGCTCCGCCAGACCTGGTGGTTTTCCTCCGAATATTGCTCATACGGCTGCTCGATATAGAGCTCGCCCCGCGCGCGCGCCTGCTCGATGAATGGCGCCCGCGAAGTGGTTAACCCGGCCGCCGGGACTGGAACCTCCAGCCTCCCCGCTGGCCGCAAATTGGCCGCCATCTTCATGCACTTGCCCTTGCCTCCATGCTAGCCCCGCCGCGGCGGGGCGCTGTTACCGAACGGTTGGCTGCGTGAATGGGCCTTTTTCTTCGGCGGATATGTAAAAATAGGCCGAACCGCCATGAAACATTTTTCCCGTGCAGCGTTTCTGATTCTTCCCGCCCTGGCCATCATCGCTTCCGCCGCCCCGGCGCCATCTCCGGCGTATCGGGTGGGAAAAGTGGACGGTGTCTGGTGGCTGATTTCTCCCCGCGGCCGTTTGACCGTGGCCGCGGGCGTGGATAACGTCAACTACCGCGGCGATGTCATCGAGCATAGCCATGTGTTTCCATATCACGCACAGGTGCGGAAATTGTATGGCACGCAATCGGCCTGGGCGCGCGTCGAACTCGGCCGGCTGCGGCGCTGGGGGTTTAACAATCTGGGCGCATGGACCACGCCGTTTTTGTGGCAGCGTAAAATGCCCTACACCGTCATTCTGGATATCGCCGCCCGCGCCGGGGCGAATTGGCAAAAGGGGCGGCCGGTGGATGTCTTCAGCCCGCGTTTTGCCGCCACCGCCCGGCGCATCGCCCGGCGCCAGTGCGCGCCGCGCCGCAACGATCCCGAACTGCTGGGCTATTTCAGCGACAACGAACTGCGCTGGGGCCCGGACTGGCGGGGCAAGCAGAACATGCTCTCCATGTACTTGCATCTGCCGGCGGGCTCGCCCGGCCGCCGGCGCGCGATCGCGTTTTTGCGCCAGCGCTACGGCCGGATCGCGCGGCTCAATCAGGCCTGGGGCACGCATTTCACTGGCTTCGCGTCCTTAATCGCCCATTGGCCCGCCCGGAGCCATGGCAAAAAATTTCAGGCCGACAATGCCGCATTTCTGGGCATTGTCGCGCGGCGCTATTTTGATGTCTGCGCCCGCGCCATCCATGCCGCCGACCCGAATCATCTTTATCTCGGCGCCAAGTTCGCCGGCATGCCGCCCGCTCCCGTGGCCCGCGCCGCGCGCGCCGCCGATGTGGTCTCGGTGGATATTTATAACTACGATCCCCGGCCCATCGTCCGGCGGCTGTATCAACTCTCCGGCCGGCCCATTCTGGTCGCCGAGTTTGCCTTCCGCGCCACCAACTCCGGCCTGCCCAACACCCAGGGCGCCGGACCCAAAGTCGCGAGCCAACAAGCGCGCGGCGCCGCCTACCGGAAGTTTGTGCTCCGGCTGGAAAGCCTGCCCGAGGCCGTCGGCTACCAGTGGTTTGAGTGGTGCGACGAACCGCGCCAGGGACGCTTTGACGGAGAAAACTCCAACTACGGGCTGGTGAATATTAAAGACCACCCCTATGCGGTGTTTGTGCGTGCCGTCACCGCCGCCAACCAGGCGGCCTTGGCCGCACACCGCTCGATCATGCAATTGCC
>JAKAZV010000151.1 GCA_021826505.1 Acidobacteriota bacterium
AAATGAGGCGTAATAGTAATAGGGAGGGGCAGGCCCGTAAAACGCGAAGATGAAAATGAGGGATGCGAGAAAGCAGCTCAAGCCGGTCATGAGCCGGTCCGGAATATTTTTAATTTTCAATAATTCTATTGCCGTCAGCGCGCCCAGAAGCAGGAGCCCGATCATCCAGGCCATAAGCGGAGTGCCCAGATAATATCCCGGCCGCATGCCGGGAATGCGGAAGGGATTATCCCGGCGTGAAAAAAACGAATATGCCAGTGCATGGTAATTCCGGGCCCCTACGGCTGGATTGATCATGGACCAGAAGCCGGGCCAGCCAAAATGCGCGGCGAGAATTCCCGCTGGCAGTAAGGGCGCCAATAATGCCTGCCCCAGTGTCTTCCATTCCCTCCGGCGATTGCTGCGCCGCCAGAGCAGTTCAGTTAAAAATATCGCTCCTAAAACGAAAGCCATGCTGGGTTTGATCATGGCTCCGGTCGCGCACAGGGCCAGCGCCAGCTCCGGTCGGGAGATGGCTCGGGCCAATAATGCCCAGGCCAGAATGGCGGCTTCCAGCTCGTACACCGGTGGCCAGGGCAATGCCGTGACCATGAAAGCTGTCGCGGTCAGCATGAGCACGGCGGGGAGTTGGAGATGAAATGTCCGGATGGACTTGCATAATGCCAGCGTAAATGCGAGTGCGGCCGCAAACTGTAACACCGTCATGGCGGCCGGGCCGTTGGAGCACAGTTTCAGTGAGAGTTGTTGTAAAGCTAAAGTCAGCGGGCCGTAGGGAAAGGCAAAATCACGGTTGGCGATGGCGCCCTGGTTGGCCATGATGGTGGCGGCCAGGTTCGCGCCCGGGTCTTGCAATAAATAGGGTACAAATCCGGCGTGCGCGGGCAAGCTGATGATCATCCCGCTCAGCCATGCCAGACAAGGCATGGCTGCAAGCCAGCCGTTACATTTAGGATTTACCGTCAAGTCATTCATTCTACTTGACTTAAAATGTTCGCGTCTTCACTTCTCCATCCTGTACACCTCGGCCTTCTCCAGATGCATCTTCATCCCGTCAAATCTCCAGGCGCCGCCCTGCTCGTCCTCGTCGCCGTTCAGCCGCCTTCCCGGAACCCAGCGCCCCGCCCGTAAATGTCCGGAATCCACCCAGGCTAGACCCACCGGCTCGCCGGTTTTGAGCGAGGTGAAGGTGATTTTAAATCCGCGCCCGGCGCCCAGAAAGCGGTTGGGCCCATCCGCCATGATCAGGCCAAAGCCGGTACTCGCCCGATGGCCGAAAATCTCGTCCAGGCTCACGTGCACGCGGTAGCCGTTGAGGTTGAACTCGGTTTTTCCCGGCCACGAGTTCAGGGCAAACCCGCGCACCTGTCCGTGCGTCTCCCGCTCTGCGATGCGCGGCCACAGTTGCGCCAGCATCTGATAACTCGCGGCCAGCGTGGGGAGCTGGTAGCCGCCGCCCGCGCCAAAATTCCATGGCTCGCGCCCGTGCGGCAGGTGATAGCGAAACGGCGTGTCAATCGCGAAGGGCGAAAATCCCAGTCCGTACTCCTCGCCCACGTCATAAAACACATTCCCCGCCGCCGCCGGCCCGTTGGTCGTCTCCGGCATCCACAGCGGGTTGCCGTTCACGTGGTAGCGCCGGCACCAGGTGCTGAAGTTGGAGGCATACAAATCGGGCGAGTAGATATCAATCGCATGGCCGGCCGCCCGCCAGATGTCCTGCACAAACGGCTCCGGTCCGCCCGAGGGAAACATGCCCGGCGGTTGTCCATGCCCGGCCAGCCAGGTGTTGACGTACATCGGCAGGTCATAGGCGGCTTTGCCGGCGGCCGTGACGGCTTGGATATAGCGGGCATAATACCAGGCCATGAAAATCTGTCCCGCCCGCGCGCCCTGGCCAAACACCTGGGCCCAGCTGCCCTGGGTTTTTTCTCCCTGCCGCCGCCAGTAGCGTAAAAAGTCCGGGTTCAGCCGCGTCTTATGCGTTTCCAGGTAATGCAGCAGCCGCGCCGGCACGGGTCCGGCAAACGCCCGGTTGGCCGCGGGCGAGCGGTCGCGGCTGGCGCCCAGCACTCCGACCTCGTTTTCCACCTGCATCATCAGCACGGTATGCCGCTGCCCGTCCACCGCGCGGATGTGCCGCATCACCGCCGCGAACGCCGCTGCGTCGGCTGCCCGCGTCGCCCGGTCAAACGGAGACAGAATCTCCACCGGACGGCCCCGCACGATCACCCGCCGGTATTTCCCGGTATCGCGCTTCACCCACACCGGCGCATAGCTCGACATGCCGTTTTTCCACGTCGCCAGCCAGAGAAACACGATGTGCATGTGCGCGGCCCGCGCCTGCGCCAGCAGGCCGTCCAGTAGATGGAAGTCGTACTGTCCCGGCCGCGGCTCGATCAGCTCCCACGACAGCGGCGTCACCACGGTGTTCAGGTGCATCGCCTCCAGCCGCGGCCAGATGGGCTTCATATAGGCCAGGCTCGACGAGCTGGAATTATGCAGCTCGCCCGCCAGCATCAGAAACGGGCGCCCGTTGACGATCAACTGCGTCGCCTCGCCCCGCCGCTCCAGATGGGGCAGGGAAGTTGCGGTTGCGCTGGCGCCCGCGGCCGGCAACGCCAGCGCGCCCATCCCCGCCAGGGCGAGTGCGAGACTCAGTCCGTATTTGCGCATATGGTTCCTTACTTTTTCTTCCAGATTCCGAAGTGATAAATCGTGTAGGAGCGGAACACCTGCCCCGGCTTCAATTCCGTCGAGGGGAAATTGGGGTGGTTGGGAGCATCGGGATAGTGCTGGGTTTCCAGCGTGAACGCCGCGTGCAGCAGGTACGGCTTGCCGTCCCGTCCGTGCAGGCTGCCGTCAAAGGCATTTGAGGTATAGAGCTGAATCCCGGGCTGGTTGGTATAGACCTCCATCTCGCGGCCGCTCTGTTTGGAGTAGGCGATGGCCACCGGCGTATGCGCCGAATGCGGGTTCAGGATCAGGTTCACGTCATAGCCCTTGCCGTAGATCAGCGCCGGAAACTTTTCGTGAATGCGCGCGCCGATCGCGGTGAAATGGCGGAAGTCCATCGGCGTCCCGGCCACGGAGGCGATTTTCCCGGTGGGAATCAGGTCGGCGTCGGTGGGGGTATAGCGGCTGGCATTCACCTTGAGCATCTGCCCCAGAATGGTTCCGTTGCCCTGTCCGTTCAGGTTGAAATAGGAATGGTTGGTGAGGTTGATCACCGTGTCCTTGTCGGTGGTGGCGTAATAGTTGATGCGCAGCGAATTTTTCGGCGTCAGCGTGAACCGCACCGTGGTGTTGAGGTCGCCGGGGAAACCCTGCTGTCCGTTCGGGCTGTGGTAGAAAAGCGCGATGCTGTTGCCGTCGGCGTGCTTCACCGTCCACACCCGTTTATCGAAGCCCACTCCGCCGTGCAGTATGTTGCCATGCTCGGTGGGCGGCCAGGCATGCAGTTGGTATAAATGCCCATCCAGCCGGAAGCGGGCGTGATTGCCGATGCGGTTGGCGTAGCGGCCGATGGTGGCGCCGAAATAGGGGCTTTCGGTGAGGTAGTCGTGCAGATTGTTGAAGCCCAGGATCACGTCGCCCGCGTGGCCGTGCGCGTCGGGCACGTCCAGCGTGACCAGCGTCGCGCCGTAGGTCATCACCTGCGCCTTCATGCCATGGCCGTTGGACAGCGTATAAATCCAGATCTTCTGTCCGTTGGGCAGCTTGCCAAACAGTCGCTTGTGGGCCGCCGGGGCGGCCAGCAGGGTGGCGCCCAGGCTCAGGATCAGGGCGGCGGCAGCCGCCAGGAATGTGCGTTTCATGAGGTTTCCTCTTTTCCGGTTCATTGTTGCCTAGCGGCGGCTCAGCTTGGCCAGCAGCCGCAGAATTTCGATGTACATCCAGACCAGCGTGACCAGGATGCCGAAGGCGCCGTACCACTCCATGTATTTGGCCGCCTGGGCCTGCACCCCGCTTTCGACAAATGCGAAATCAAGAATTAAATTCAGCGCCGCCACGATGATAATGCCCACGCTGATGGCGATGCCCAGCGGGCTGTCGCTGTTGAGCAGCGGAAGATGCAGCCCGAAAAATCCCAGTACCATGTCGAGCATATAAATGAAAAATATGCCGCCCGTGGCGGCCATGACCCCGAGCGTGAACTTGGGGGTGGCGCGCAGGACCCGGCTCGAATATAAAAACAGCATCACCAGCGTGACGCCCAGGGTCCCCTCCAGCGCCTGCACGGCAATGCCGGGATAGGCCTGCTGCATGACGGCGGAAAGGCCGCCCAGCGCCAGGCCCTCGCAGGCGGCATAGAGCGGGGCCGTCACCGGCGCCCATTCTTTTTTGAAGATGGTCGCCATGGCGAAGCCCAGCCCGCCCAGCACCCCGATCCAGAGCCAGCGGCTCACCTGTTCGGGGTGGGTGTTGGCCAGTTGCCAGGTCCAGGCGGCGGTGGCAAATACGCAAAACAGCAGGATGCCAGTCTTGTTGACCGTGCCCTGCAGCGTCATCGCCTCGCCATCCACCGCCACCCGGCCGGCAAAGCTTTTGGCCGAGAGCGCCGGATTCGAAGTTTTGATCAGTCCGGGCATGGGTTGTTCCTCCCTCTGCTCAGAGTAGTTCTGGCGTTCGCTGCCATTATACCGGCAACCCTGCCCAAAATTCTGGATTCAGGCCTTCATCTTTTAAGGCGATCACGGGACAGTTTTTTACGATTGACCCGGTTCCTCTTTTTCTTTAAGTTGAGGAAAATTGTGGTGAGCCGCGAAGGAATCGAACCTTCAACCTACTGATTAAGAGTCAGTTGCTCTGCCAATTGAGCTAGCGGCCCACGAGTGTTGTTCGCGCGGGAAAAAATAATCGCGCCATGCCGATTATAA
>JAKAZV010000038.1 GCA_021826505.1 Acidobacteriota bacterium
TTTCGCCCGCCAGCAGTTTTTCCTGCGCGGCCGCCAGGGCGGACCAGCCGGCGTGTCGAGGGCGGAGCTATTGCGCCGGGCCATCCGCCAGCGCGATCGGCTTCCATTTGCCCTGCGCCGCCGGGAATATTACTCCACCCAAAGTCCCTTGAAGGGCAGCAGCCTGCCGGCGACCAGCGGCAGTTGGACTGCGTTGGGTCCCAGTCCGGAAAATGATTTATTTTCCGGCAATGTCAGCGGCCGGGTCACCGCGATCGCCATTGACTCCGCCGATGATCCCACGGGAAACACTGTTTATGTCGGCGCGGCATACGGGGGAGTGTGGGTGACCACGAATGCGCTCAGCGCCACCCCCACGTGGAAGCCGCTTACCGATGGACAGCCGACTTTGTCCGTGGGCGCCATCGCGCTCGCGCCGGGCAGTTCGGCCGGCGTGCCCACTATTATTGTCGGCACCGGAGAGCCCGACAGCGCGATTGACAGCTATTACGGACAGGGTGTTTTGGTCTCCCATGACGGCGGCGCCACCTGGACTAATGCCACGGGTGCGGATTGTTCCAGCGGGACCTGCGCGGAAAGTTTTCTGGGCGAAGGTTTTTCCAGCATTTTAGTGGATCCGGTGAACCCGCAAATCATTCTGGCCGCCGCCTCTGGCCAGAATATCGGTGCGTTCAATTTAACCTTTGTCCCCGGCATTTTCCGCTCGACTGATGGAGGAAATACCTGGTCAAAGGTCGCGACGTTCAGCGCGAATGGATATTTATGGTCCGTGACCAATATGACCTATGATGCCCAGAACGCGACTTATATCGCGGCTGTGGACAGCAGGGGGTTTTTCAAGTCCACCGATCAGGGCCAGACCTGGACGCAGGTAACTACCCCTTTCGCCAATAATGTCGTGCCCAGCTACAACTTCACGACCAGCTATGATAATTTTTATCGCTCTTCCCTGACCGCGCGCCAGGGCGTGGTCTATGCCGTGATTTCCGACAGCAACGGTATGCTCTCCGCCCCCACCGCATGCTCCGGCCAGAGTTCGGGCTGTGACACCGGGTTAGTCCAGAGCACCAATGATGGCGCGACCTGGACTCCGATCGCTGCGCCCGTCTGCCCTACCGGGTCCGGCACCTGGTGTGCGTCCAGCGACCCGCTGTTCAATTCCGATAATCAAGGCTACTATGACCAGCCCATTGCCGCTCCCGCCGGCAGCACGGCATTGATTGTGGGTGGCATTGATCTCTGGATAGCACCCACGGTAAACGGAATGAGCACTGCCTGGACCGATATGACGCAGGCGTATGGTTCAGGCACCGTACACCCGGATGAACACGTTCTTGCGGCCTTGAACAGCAGCGTCTGGTTCAGCGGCAATGATGGCGGCGTGTGGGTCACGCAGGATGGCTCCAATACCACCTATACCAACTGGACTGACCTGAATACCGATCTGAACACCATTCAGTTTTATGGCGTTTCCACCGACGCCGATACCGCCGGCGTCTATTTCGGCGGTTCGCAGGACAACGATGTGGCCATCAGCGGCAATGGCGCCAATCCGCCCACCGGCAGCAACGGCCTGACCTGGACCGCGGATGATTTTGGCGATGGCGGCCAGACGGCTTCGCTTGCCACCACCATCAACAACACGCCCACTGACTTGGTGCTGGGCGAAAATACCGGCATCAGCCTGGCCTATTCGCTGACCGGAGGTTCAACCCAATACCCATCCTGCACCAGCTTTTATACCTGCACGCCAACTTCAGCCAATTTGAATACCGTCGTGGATAGCAACGTCATTAAAGACGCCAGCGCCTTCTACGTGCCCTTTCAGCTTTTATCCAGCAATAATGGCTACGTTCTGCTCGGCACTTGCCGTGTCTGGGCTGGTCCCGCCGTACCCGCCTCCGATGGCGCGAGCTGGATCGCCATCAGTCCGGATGTAACCACAGGCAACCCTGGCAGCACCGGCACCTGCGCCAGTAATGGATCCAATATTGATCAGGTTGCCGCCGCGCCCAGTTCTCCCGCCACGATCTATGCCGTCACCGATGATGGGAATGTGGCTTTTACCAATAACGCCACGTGCGTGGTCAACGGCAACTGCGCCTCCACCGGGGTTGCGCAGCCTACCTGGACTTTAACCAGTGCGCTTCCCCTGACCGCAACCTCGAGTACTCGCCCACTCAGCTCCATCGCGATTGATCCCACGAATCCCGATAAAATTTATGTCGGGGTGCAGGATTTTGGTCCCAGTTCCAACGGCTCGGGCGGACAGCATATTTTCATGAGCAACAATCAGGGCACGACCTGGACCGATATCACCGGGAATTTGCCCAATATTCCTCTGAATACCATCCTCATTGACCCCAACGCGCCCAGCAATATCTATGTGGGCACCGACATTGGCGTTTTCGTCACCACCGACGGCGGAGCGGGAGGAACCAATGAGCAATGGGAGCAACTGGGATCCGGCTTGCCGGCGTCGGCGGTGCTGGATTTGACCTTCAGCAAGGTAGGTCCCGAGTTGGTGGTGGCCGCTACCCACGGCCGCGGCGCCTGGACGATTCCCGCGCTGCCCGCGCCCAACTTCACCCTGACCGCGGCAACGGCCAGCGCCGCCGTCGCTCCGGGCAGTACCGCAACCTATTCGCTGACCATTACGCCCACGAATGGCTTTAATGGAACGGTGAAACTTACCTGCACCGGTGCGCCTTCCGAAGCTACATGCACGCCGAACCCCGCTTCACTGACCATTTCCAGCTCCGCGGCCGCTTCCAGCACCATTAGCGTCACCACCACGGCCGCCAGTGGTCTGCCCGTGCCTCCGCCTTCACAGCCCTGGAATGGGGGCAACCGGCTATGGCTTTTTAGCCTGGGCGTGAGCGGATTTATGCTTCTGCTGGCCGGTTTATGGCTGCGCTCCCGCCGGAAAGGCTGGGCTCCGGCGCTGTCTTCGGGTATTGGGATCGCACTGCTCGGCCTCTCTTTGGCCGGCTGCGGCGGTGGCAGCAGCAGCACGCCGCCGCCATCGAACCCAGGCACTCCGGCCGGCAGCTACACACTAACGGTCACGGCAACGGCTGGCTCCATCACCCAGTCCCAATCGCTGACATTGACAGTAAACTAAGCAAAATCAACGGGTTAGAGTGGGCAATGGTTCATTTTTGCCCACTCTCTGCCGGCAAACAACCTTATTTTCACCCCATCCATCCTATGGATTGGCGGACAAAAAGAATCGCTTTTTTGGGATGCGAGTGAACGACGAAAGTTGATCGCATCATCCCAAGGGACGCGAAGCTTCAGTCCGCCTATTTATTTTTATTTCCCGCCAGTTCCGAGCTGATTTTCCGGTTTTAGTCGAAACTTTCGGCCATTGGCCATCATCCAATCATTCGGGCTCAAGAATTTGTTGATGCGGGCTGCTAAAAGCTGTAAAATAAGCAGATTTCCCAATTTCCCAGCCCGCTTTTCCCATAAGGAGACACGGTGGCCATTGACGACGGCAAATTCGACGACATAAAAAAACTGATTCACGCCGACAAGGAAAAAAACTACCTGGAAGAAGAAGGCGAAATCAGCGGCGATGCCCGCCATGAGGAAGTCGAAGAAGCCTATGGCGCGGCTCTCGATCCACTCGACGAGCTGCGCGAGTCAGTCGAGGGAGAGCATAGCGAGGAAGGCGACCAGGACCTTGATCTTACCCCGGGCGCGCTGGAAAAAACCAATGATCCGGTGCGCATGTATCTGCGCGAAATGGGCACGGTTCCTCTTCTCACCCGCGAGGGCGAAGTGGAAATCGCCAAGCGCATTGAGCGCGGCCAACTCCGGGTTTTGAAGGCGCTCTCGCGTTCCCCCCTGATCATTCAGGCCATCATTACCCTGGGCGATGATCTGTCGCAGCGCGCGCGCAATATTAAAGAAGTCGTCGCGGTGGATATCGAGGAAGATGAAATCAGCGAACATGTGATGGAAAAGCGCATCCGGGAAGTCACCGGACGGATTGCCTCCATCGCCGCGCTCTACCACAAACGCCAGCAAACCATGGAAAAGCTGGCCGGCATCAGCCGGGTGAAACAGCCCAGGGAATACCGCCGCGCCCGTTATCACCTGGCCCGCACCCAGGTGGAAATTTCGCGCCTGATCCGGTTTATGCGCTTTACCGCGCCCGAGATCAAGCGCTACATCGAGCGGCTCAGCCGCCAGGTCGAGGGCCTGCGCCCGCTGGAAGCGCAGATGGTCCGGCTTGAGCGCAAAGCCGAGCAGACCCGCGCGGCCGAGAGTTTGCGCGAGATCAAAAAAGAACAGCGCCAGATCCGGGAACAGATTGAACAAATCGAGACCCAGGCGGGCGGTTCGGTGCATGAACTCAAGCGCAGCCGCCAGGTCATTCTGGCGGGCGACTTCGATGCCGAGCAGGCCAAGCGCGAGCTGATCGAGGCCAACCTGCGGCTGGTGGTTTCGATCGCGAAAAAATATACCAACCGCGGCTTGCAGTTTCTGGACCTGATTCAGGAAGGCAATATCGGCCTGATGAAGGCCGTGGACAAGTTCGAATACCGCCGCGGCTACAAGTTCTCGACCTATGCCACGTGGTGGATCCGGCAGGCCATTACCCGCGCCATCGCCGACCAGGCCCGCACCATACGCATTCCGGTGCACATGATCGAGACCATCAACAAGCTCATCCGCACCTCGCGCCAACTGGTGCAGGAACTGGGCCGCGAACCCACCAGCGAAGAAATCGCCAAGCGCATGGAAATTCCCGTCGGCAAGGTGCGCAAGGTGCTCAAGATCGCGCAGGAGCCGATCTCGCTCGAAACCCCCATCGGGGAAGAGGAAGATTCGCATCTGGGCGATTTCATCGAAGACCGGGGCGTGATCTCACCCTCCGACGCGGTGATCAACGTGAACCTGAAGGAGCAGACCTCGCAGGTGCTCAAGACGCTGACCCCGCGCGAGGAAAAGGTCATCAAGATGCGCTTTGGCCTGGATGACGGCAGCGAGCACACACTCGAGGAAGTCGGTCAGTCCTTCGCGGTGACCCGCGAACGCATCCGCCAGATCGAGGCCAAGGCGCTGCGCAAGCTCCGCCATCCTTCGCGCAGCCGCAAGCTGCGGGCCTTTGTGGATACCTTGATGGAGTAGGCATCAGGCAGCGTGCACGGCCGGGGTTCGCCTGCCGCGAAAATAAAAATGACTGTGCCGCATGGAGCGGCCGCAGTTCCCATCATATTCACGGCCGTGCCACGCTGCAGTACAAAGGCCGGGATCTCGGCTCCGTTTTCCACCTGATCTCGCCGGAAAGCAAAAACGGCAGCGCCGCATTGATCCCCGTCTGCCGTATAATTTCTCCCTATGCTCTGGATGGGAATTGACGTAGGCACCGGAGGCACCCGGGCGCTGGTGATCAATCTGAAGGGCGAGGTCGTGGCTTCGGCCTCGCGGCCGCACCCGGAAATATCCATGCCCCGGCCGCTATGGGCCGAACAATGGGCGGGCGACTGGTGGTCGGCGGCGAAGGCTGCCATTCAGGCCGTGCTGGCCGAACTGGACACCCCCTCCGCGCTGGCCGGCATTGGCCTGACCGGCCAGATGCACGGCGTGGCGCTGCTGGATGAACGGGGCGAAATCCTCGGGCCTTCGCTCATCTGGTGCGACCAGCGCACCCAGCCCCAGGTGGATGAGCTGAATCAGAAAATCGGCCCGGAGCGGATTCTGCGAAACACCGCCAACCCGCTTCTGACCGGCTTTTCCGCGCCTAAAATCCGCTGGGAACAGCAGCAGCGGCCGGCCGAATTCGCCCGTGCCCGGCATTTTCTGCTGCCCAAGGACTACATCCGGTTTCAGTTGACCGGCGAATATGCCACCGATGTGGCCGACGCCAGCGGCACCGGATTATTCGATGTTCTGGGCCGGCGGTGGAGCGCGGAAATGCTGGCCGCGCTGGAGCTGCGGGAAAGCTTTGTTCCGCGCGCCTTTGAAGGCCCCGAGATCACCGGGCATGTGCACGCCGCCGCGGCCGCCGCCACGGGACTGCGCGCCGGAATTCCAGTCATCGCGGGGGGCGGCGACCAGGCGGCCGGCGCCATCGGCAGCGGACTGGTCGAACCGGGGCTAGCTTCCTCGACGATCGGGACCTCGGGCGTGGTATTTGCCGTGACCGACCAGCCGCGGGCCGATGCCCATGGCCGTATTCATACGTTCTGCCATTCCGTGCCGGGACAATGGCACGTCATGGGCGTGACCCAGGGCGCGGGCTTGTCTCTGCGCTGGTTCCGGGATCAACTGGGAGGTCCGGAACGCCAGGCGGAAATCGCCGGCGGGGGCGATGCATACGACCATTTGGCGAAACTGGCCGCAACCACCCCGCCGGGCGCGCAGGGGCTGTTTTTTCTCCCCTATCTTATGGGCGAACGAGCCCCCCATCTCGACCCGCTCGCGCGCGGCGGCTGGATCGGGTTGACCGCGGCCCACACCCGGGCCCACCTGGCCCGCGCCGTCTTTGAAGGCGTTACTTTCAGCCTGCGGGATTCGCTGGCCATTTTCCGCGAACTGGGGCTTGAGCCGACCGAAATCCGCCTCTCCGGCGGCGGCGCCCGCAGCAGCTTCTGGGCGGCGCTGCAGGCCGATATCTTCGGCGTGACCTGTACCCGGCTCAGCCATACCGAAGGCGCCGCTTATGGCGCCGCCCTGCTGGCCATGGCCGGCACGGGCGGCACGGCCTCACTCGCCGCCGCCGCCGCCAACTGCCTGCGGATTGCCGACAGTTTCACGCCCGATGCCCAGCGGGCGGCTGATTATACCCGCCGCCATCAGGTCTATCGCGAGCTGTACCCCCGGCTGCGCGAGACCTACCGCGCCATCGCGGCGCTGGAAGCGGGCCCAGCCGGGTCATAATGGTTACCTCTGCGGTATTTTATGTCCCCAATTCAGGTCAGGGACTTTGATATACTGAGTCGCGCTGCCAGACATTTTCGCAAGGCAGTTGTTTGATCGTGTCCACGACCCGCCGTCAATTTTTGCGCCAGGCCGGCCTCGCCCCACTGGCTTTTTCCGGTTGGCGCAATATACGCGGGGTGCTGCGGCCCGTGCCCGCCAACTTCGGCGGACCCATCTTCACCACCGTCACGCCGGAACAGAGCAAAATCACCTGGATTCACGACAATGCCATGTCGCCCATGCACTACCTGCCGGAGAGCATGTGCTCGGGCTGCGCCTTTCTCGATTTCGATCAGGACGGCTGGATGGACATTTTCCTGGTCAACACCGGCGACTGCGATTTTTTTCATCCTAAACATCCGCCCCATAACGCCCTTTATAAAAACAACCGCGACGGCACCTTCAGCGATGTGACGGCGAAAGCCGGCCTGCTCGGCGGCATTACCTTCGGCGAAGGGGCCTGCGTGGGCGACTACGACGGCGACGGCTACCCCGATATTTACGTCACCGGATACGGGCACAACATTCTTTACCACAACAACGGGGATGGCACGTTCACGGATGTCACCGAAAAAGCCGGCCTGGCCGACCCCAACTGGTCCACATCCGCCGCCTGGTTTGATTATGACAACGACGGCAAGCTCGATTTATTCGTCTGCAGTTTCGTCGAGTACAGCCTGAAACAGAATATTTTCTGCGGCGACAACAAGCTGGGCAAGCATTATTACTGCATTCCCCGCATTTTCAAGCCGCGGCCCAGCCGGCTGTTTCGCAACAACGGCGACGGCACGTTCACCGAAGTCGGCCACCTGACCGCCATCGGCCGCAATCCGGGCAAATCGCACGGCGTGGTCGCCACCGACATCAACAATGACGGCTTGCTCGATTTATTCGTCTCCAACGACACCGCCGCCAATTTCCTGTTTCTGAATAAAGGCCGCGGCCAGTTTGACGAAATCGGCTTCATGGCCGGCGTGGCCTACAGCGCGGAAGGCGTGCCGCGCTCCGGCATGGGCCTTGATTCCGCCGACTACGATCAGGACGGTTTCATGGATCTGTACGTGGCCAATATTGACCACGAGCGCTTTTCCCTGTACCACAACAATCACGACGAAACATTCACCGACATGGCCGCGTCCAGCGGCATCGGCCAGGCCACGTATTTAAAAAGCGGCTGGGGCATGCGCTTTTTCGACTACGACAACGATGGCGAGCTGGATATCATCCAGGCCGACGGGCACCCGGACGATATGGTCGCCAGCTATGACACGGATGTGTACTGGCATGAAAAGCCGCTGCTGTTCCGCGGCAATGGCCGCGGCAAATTCGACAACGTCAGCCCGATTGCCGGACCCGCGTTCCAGACGCGCTGGGGTTCGCGCGGCCTGGCCACCGGCGATTTCGACAACGATGGCGGCGTGGATGTGCTCATCAGCAACAATGGCCAGCGTCCGCTGCTGCTGCACAATGAGGTGGGCCGGCATCATCACTGGCTGGGTGTGCTGCTGATCGGGAAAAAATGCAACCGTGACGCGGTGGGGGCAAAAATTGTCTGGGCCTTTGACCAGCGTGTGCGCTCCCGCACCAAAGTCGGCGGCGGCAGCTATCTCTCCTCCCACGATCCCCGCTTTGTCCTCGGCATCGGGCAGGCGGAGCGCATCGACTGGCTGGAAGTGCATTGGCCCCTGCCTTCGGGCAAGGTTGAACGCTTTACCAAATTGCCGCTCAATCGCTATATCACCATCGTGGAAGGCGAAGGCATACAGCCGTATCCCTATAAATCAAGATAAATTTATTCCGGTTCGGTGCTTGTAAGCGATTGCAGATCCGCCAGGTCCTGCAGCCGCCCCAGCATTCTTTTATTCTGGATCAGATCTGATTTATCCAGGATCGGCAAAGTAACTCCTTGCACGATGACCAGCTTGCGGCGAGCCCATGCAAAGCCAAAATCAATGCCCGTGAGAGATGTCAAAATGTCTATGCGAAGGGGCGGGTATCCTAATTGAATGACCTGATTCGGGGCAGTAAAATCGAATTCGTCTAACCCCAAACTCGAAAATCCAAAAGCTTTCAATGCTTGCTGCATGCGTTTTCCATTTTCTTGGGTCGCAGCGATAAAAATATCAATATCTCCCGTGTATCGAGGCCGCCCGTAACAGGCTAGGGCCATGGCTCCCACAATCAGGTATTCAACTTCATTTGAGTTGAGCAATTCGATAAACTCTTGCCATTCGCGGGGAATTTGCATGATTCTCTTCCGGGTACGCCTGGGCGCATAATGCAAAAAAGATTTCTAATCGCTGTTCGGGCGTAAGATTGGCATAAAATTCCCGGTCTGCTTTTTCCGCATCTGTAAAGCAGGAAAATTTTATCGCATTTTGCACAATAGTCCATTGTATTCGATCCTTTTGATGAATCCTCATCCAGGCAGAGTTCCGTTTACCGCTTTCAGAGTCCGGATCTATTCATGAACCACTACATTTTGTAGTCTGGCCGATAAAATACCCCTTGCATTGTGGCGTCTTTTCAGGTTTCATACTACTGAGGTGAGTCACATGCCTACGCCACAGGCCGGCGGCTTGCTGACATTGCGGCTTTCGCGCTCGCGGATGCTGCGCATCCTGGGAATTACTCCCGGAAGACTGCTTTATTGGGAAAAAGCCGGCTTGATTCCTGAGCGAATCGCCTATGAAGCCAGCGAGCTGGCGGCCCTGCGCCATCTTTCCGAGCTGAGCCGAGCCAAAATTCCCGTTTCGGCCATTCGCGCCGGCCTGAATCAACTTCGGAAACTTGGAGTCGAAGGCACTCTGGCATTGATCCATCTGGCGCCCGATCCCAAACGCCGGCGAGTGGTCATTCGGCGCGCGGGCCAGGTGGTTGAGCCGCTATCCGGCCAGATGCGGCTGGCCTTTACCCAGGCCAAACCGGCTGATATTGTCCCCTTCGCCTTGCCCGCCGCGCAGCGTGCGGCGGAAGCGGAGATGTGGTTTACTTACGCCGTTTCACTCGAAGACAATCCTGGCGACCGCACGGCCGCAGCCGCGGCCTATTTGAAATGCCTGGAATATGATCCCGGGTTTGCCAGCGCATATATCAATCTGGGAACCTTGCGCTATCACCAGGGCAATTTTTCCGAAGCTGAGCGCTGCTATCGCCAGGCGCTGGCCTTGCAGCCCGATTATGCCCTGGCATGTTTTGATCTCGGCAATGTGCTGGATGAAACCGGGCGCACCCCCCAGGCCATTGCCGCTTATGCCGAAGCCGTACGGCTGTCGCCGGGCTATGCCGATGCCCATTACAATCTGGCGCTGGCGCTGGAAAAATCCGGGCTGCGGCGCCGGGCGTTGCGCCACTGGCGGCGCTATGTCCAGATTGAAAATCATGGCCCCTGGGCCGAGCATGCGCGCAAACAGATTCAGCGATCCATGCAAAAAGAGCGCCTGTTGTTAGTTCGTTAATGCCTTAACGGCCGCAAAGCCTCAATTTTCCCGGCCTCGAACTTCTAGCGCCGTCCGCCCAGCGTGGCTACAATTTCGCCAGCGGGGCTGACTGCGCAAAGCTCGGCGGGAAAGCCGGGCCGCAGTTCTCCCCGTTCCAAACCCAAAGCTCGCGCGGGGTTCAGGCTGGCCAGCCGCCAGGCGCGCGCCATATCCCATCCGGCGAATTTCATAACGTTCCGTACCGCCTGGTCCAGGTTGAGCACACTGCCGGCGAGACTGCCCTGCCAGTCGCAGCGGCCAGCCGTAACGGTGACCTGCAACCCTCCCAGGGGATAGACGCCATCGCCGAGGCCGGTGGCGCTGATGGCATCGGTGATCAGCACCGCCCGTTCCTCGCCCTTGGCTTTCAGAAACAGCCGCATCATGGCGGCATCCACATGCAGGCCATCGGCAATCAAGTCGGCGCTGAGGCGATCGTCGTCGAGCACCACGCCGGCAATGCCGGGCTCGCGATGATCCAGCGGGCGCATGGCATTGAAGGTATGAGTGGCATGGCGCGCTCCCGCCTGGATGCCGCGCCGCGCGGCCGCGGCGGTGGCATTGCTGTGACCCAGGCTGACCAATACGCCCCGCGCCGCCGCGGCCGCGATCAACTCTTCCGCCTCCGGCAATTCCGGCGCGAGGGTCAGCATGCGGATCCGGCCCCGCGCCGCCTGCCAGAACGGTTCCCAACTCGCCAGGCGCGGCAACAGCAACAGTTCCGGCGGATGCACGCCGCGTTTTTCCGGGCTTAAAAACGGACCCTCCAGATGAATTCCCAGCGCGCGCGCCCGGCCGTTGCCCGTTCCTTCCGCTTCCGCGGTTTCCGCGTCTTCGATGACCGAGGCGAGCTTTTCCAGAGCCCGCAATGTCACATCCAGCGAATCGGTGACCGTGGTGGGCAGGTATGCGGCCACGCCATGTTCTATTAAATGCCGTTCAAAGCCGGCCAGCTGCGCGGTTTCGAACCGCATCAGATCGCAGCCCATGCCGCCGTGAATATGCAAGTCCAGCAGCGCGGGCATTAAAATGCAGCCGGGAAAGTCGCGGTGTTCGGCGGAGGCGGGAATCGCCAGAGCCGCGCGCGCGCCCACGGCCCGCAGCACGCCCTCTTCCATCAGCACCACCGGATGCTCAATGCAGGCAAGGGGCGTATGCAGCCGCGCGGCGGTTATGGCCAGCAGGGAAGGCATAGATGCTTAGGATATAAGATTTCCTGCCCGCGGCCGCGATTCGGCCGATGCGGCATCCGGTGCGCCATTCCGAAGACGCCCGGTCTCCTGTATTCTGCATTCATGTCCGCCATTGCCACCGACCTTCGCCCCCGGGCGCCGATTCTGCATCTGGCCGGACTGATTCTGGCCGCCGGCGAATCGCGCCGCATGGGCCAGCCCAAGGCGCTGCTGGAGTGGCGCGGCCGCAGCTTTCTCGGGCATTGCTTTTCCGCCCTCGAGGGAGTTTGCGACCCCATTCTGGCCATTGTGGGTCATGAAGCCGATGCCATCGTGCGGGCCACGCCGGAAGCGCGCCTGCGCTGGATCCGCAACCCCGAATATCGCCTGGGCCAGTTCAGCTCCCTGCAGGCGGGCATCCGGGCGCTGCTCGGCATGGGCAATTACGATGGCGTGATTGTCTGCCCGGTGGATCACCCGGCGTTTGCCGCCTCCACAATCCACGCTTTGGCCGCTGCCTTAAACCCGGAAACCGGCGAACCGGCCATCATTGTGCCGCGTTATGCCGGCCGCCATGGCCATCCGGTCCTGTATTCCGCCCGGGTTTTTGCCTCCATAGCCGCGGCGCCGGCGACCGCCAATGCGCGCGCGATCCAGGAAAAATTCGCCGATTCGAAGCGGGAAGTTGAAGTCGCCGATCCCGGCGTGCTGAGCAATGTGGATACCCCGGCGGATCTGCAGAATTTACGGAGCGGAGCCTAACTGAACCGTCTTGCCTGTCCGCATGCTGTCGTACGCCGCATCGAGAATCAATTGATTTTTCCAGCCTTCATCGCCCGGGGCGGGGAAGGGCGCGCCGTCTTCCAGCCAGGCGGCAAATGCGTCGGTCTGCCGCGCATAGGCATCGGAATTATCCAGTGTTTCGCGCTCCACGCAGGCGCCCTTGCGCCACAGCTCCAGGGTGACCGGATGGTCCACGGTCAGTCCGTCTTCGGCCCGCAGCGTGGCTTCTTCGCCAACGATTTCCACGGGTGAGCGGTATTGCGCCCGCAGCGAAACCAGCACCGCGCCCAGGCAGCCGGAGGCAAACCGCAGGCTCAGCGCCGCTGCCGCTTCCACTTCACCCGAATGCTCGTCCGCGCGGCCAAGCGCCGCAATTGCGCTGACCTCATCGCGCAATATATAACGCAGGGCGTCCAGGCAATGCACGCCCACATCCGCCACCGGACCGCCGCCGGAGATGGCTTTCTGCAGGAGCCACGTGCGGGGATGTCCCAGGCCCCAATAATGGAACTCCGCCCGCGCGGTCACCGGCCGGCCGAGGTCGCCGGCGGCGATGCGTTCCCGCATGCGGTTCACGCTGGCTTCAAACCGGAATATCTGCGCCACGCCAAACTTCAGTCCTGATTCGCGCGCCGCCCGCACCATCGTTTCCGCTTCCCCGGCGTTTAAAGCCAGCGGTTTTTCACATAAAACAGGCTTTCCCGCCTTCAGCGCCAGCAGGGTGTCGGCGCAATGCTCGTGGTTGGGGGTGGCGATTAAAATGGCATCCACATCCGGCGCGGCGCACAGCGCCTGTTTGGAATCGAAGGCGTGGGCAATGCCGTAACGCTCCGCGGAGGCTTGCGCTTTGGCCAGGGAGCGCCGGGAAATCGCCGTGACCCGGGACCGCGTGGCGCGGGCAAAGCCCGGCATCAGCCGCCGGTCGCCATGGGCTCCGAAGCCTAATATGCCGAATCGAATCATGTTTTCAGATTACTCGCGAATCAGTCCGCCCCGGCATGAATATGCGATGCTGTTGAAATATGCAGAGCTCAGCCGTGCCGCCTGACCATGTTCTCGTTATTGAGACGGAGCTCGATGACGCCAATCCGCAGCTATTGGCGCATGCCTGCGAGCTGGCCCGCGCGGCCGGCGCGCTCGATGTGTATTTAACGCCGCTGCTGATGAAAAAAAACCGCCCCGGAGTTCTGCTCACCCTGCTTTGCCAGCCCGAGGCTGAAGATCAATTCTGCAACCTGCTGCTGGCGGAAACCCCCACCCTGGGTCTGCGTCTTCATCTGGCGCGGCGCGTCACGCTGGAGCGGCGCTGGGTTGAAGTAACCACCCCCTGGGGCATGGTGCGGGTGAAGGAGGGCTGGCGTCATGGCCGCTGCCTCAACGCCGCGCCGGAATTTGAGGATTGCAAAACCCGCGCCCTGGCCGCCGGAGTGCCTCTCAAAGGTGTAATGCAGGCCGCCATCGCGGCTTATGACCGGATTCGCCATGCCGCCGGTCAGGCTTGAAGCGGGCCCAGGCTGTCGCGAATATGTTCGGCTATCACCTGGCCATGAAAACGGCCGTTTTCAATGAATATTTCTCCGGTATGCCGGCCGGCGACCACGACCCCGCCTAAATACAGGCCGGGCACATTGCTTTCGTAGGTTTTCAAATTGATCCGCGGGCGATGGGTCGCGGGATCAAACTCGACCCCGGCGGTTTCGAGAAATTCAAAATCGGGGTGGTAGCCCACCAGCGCGAATACAAAATCCGCGGGCAGGAATTCTTCCGCCGTATTCTCCGGAGCCTCGACCGGCGCCAGCCGCAGTCCATCGGCCTCGATGGAGACAATGCGGGTGGAAAAACGCGCGGCGATTTCCCCTGCCTTGAGCCGGTTATCAATATCGGGGCGCACCCAGTATTTAATGCTGGAACTGAGCTGCGGCTTGCGCACAATGAGCGTGACCTGCGCGTTATGCCGGTAGAGATCGAGCGCGGCGTCCACGGCCGAGTTTTTGCCGCCGATGACCGCTACCCGGCAGCCCGCGTAAGGGTGCGCTTCCTTGTAATAGTGCAGCACCTGCGGGCGATTTTCGCCCGGCACCTCCAGCCGGTTGGGCAGATCATAGTACCCAATGGCGATCACCAGCTTGCGGGCATGATAGGTGCGGCGGGCGCCGCTGCCGGTGTGCGTTTTTAAAACAAAACCGCGGGGCTCCCGCGCGATGTGCTCAACCCGCTCGTAGGTGTGCACATGCAACTGGTAATGCATGGCCACTTTGCGGTAATAGCTCATGGCTTCCAGCCGGGTGGGCTTGGCCGAAGCCGAGGTCATGGGGACATCGCCAATTTCCAGCAGCTCCGAGGTGGTAAAAAAAACCATGTTAGTCGGATAATTGCTGATGGAATTGACCAGGCAGCCTTTTTCCAGCACCAGCGCCGGCAATCCCAGCCGCCGGGCGGCAATGGCGGTCGCCAGACCCGTGGGTCCGGCGCCAATAATAATGACCGGCCATTCGGAAGTGCATTCGTGGGTGGGACAAAACATAGGTCTAGTGTAAAAGAAGGCGAATTACCGTGGAGTCCGATATTTTCCGGCTAAATTCCAAATTTAGAATATATTCCTGTTTTTGAGGGTAATTACTTTTCAGAAGTGCGCAAATGTGATAATCTTGATGAATATAAATGCGTTCTGACCGTTCGCATCATAATGCAATAAGCGGCTATGGCATTCTGGGATCGAAAAAACACCGCCGTGCAGGAGACCTACTTCCTGCAAGTGCTGATCCGTTACCTGCCGGACAAAATTTATTTTAAAGACCGCGAGAGCCGATTTCTGTGCATCAATCACGAGCTGGCCAAGCAGTTCGGATTGCGCGATCCCATCGAGGCCGTGGGGAAAAGCGATGCCGATTTCTTCACCCCCGAGCATGCCAGCCGGGCGCGCACCGATGAGCTGGCCATACTGAAAAGCGGACAGCCTATTCTGGATCGCGAAGAAAAAGAAACATGGCCCGACGGCCGCACCACCTGGGCCTCAACCACCAAACTGCCCCTGCGCGGCGACAATGGGGAAATCATCGGGACTTTCGGACTTTCACGCGACATAACCGCGCATAAAAAAGCCGAGCTGGAAAAAAAGCAGCTTGAGGACCAACTGCTGCAAATTCGGAAGCTGGAAGCCATCGGACGCCTGGCCGCGGGCGTGGCTCATGACTTCAACAACCTGCTGACCGTCGTTATGGGCCGGCTGCAGATGGCGACCCGGCGCGCCAGCCAGGAACAGGCCCAGCCTGATCTGGATACCGCGCTGCAGGCCTGCCAGCGGGCTTCTGATCTGACGCAACAACTGCTGGCGTATGGGCGCTTGCAAAAAGCTCCGCTCGGGGAAGTGGATCTCAATCAATTGGTGCGGGGCATGCTGCTGACGCTTCGATCGTATGCCGGCGAGGCGGTGGAATTGCAAACCGAACTGGATCCCGGGCTCTGGCCGGCGCGTTTTGACCCGGACCAGGCGGAACAGATCATATTAAATCTGGTGGCGAATGCGCGCGATGCGCTGCCCAACCGGCGGGGATTCATTCAGCTTTGCACCGGCAATGTGGAGCGGCAGGCGGGAGAGGCTCCATATCCCACCCTGGCGGGAGGACAGTTTGTAATGCTGCAAGTAAAAGATAACGGCATGGGCATGCCTCCCGAGGTTACGGAAAAACTGTTTGAACCATTTTTTACCACCAAAGAGTTGGGCCACGGCCTGGGCCTGGCCAGCGCCTACGGCATGGTGCACGATGCCGGCGGCGGCATTCGCGCCATCAGCGCCCCCGGCCAGGGCACCTGTATAGAAGTTTTGCTGCCGCGCAGGAGCCAGGCCGTCCGCGCGCAGACGGCATAATCAGGATCACGCTCGGCAGCGTTCAATCCAGGCCACAGTCCGAGTTCATAAAATTACCGGCGGCGGGTGGAGCGAACCAGCTCATAAATGGACCAGATGCTGCCCAGAATCGCCAGCACCATTAATCCTTTGATGACCTCGATAAACGATGGCTGGCGCAGCCAGGCCTCAATGGCGCGCCCCACCCATAATGCCAGCAGGCCTTCGGCGAAAAAGCGGACAAAGCGCGTGCCGGCGAGCGCGGCCAGAAATTTTTTGCGCGGCACTTCCAGCGCGCCGGCGGCAATGACCCAGAAGCGGAAGGGAAAGGGCGGCGGAATCAGGGCCGGTATGGCCAGCATGAACGGCCCGCGCTGGCTGATTTTTTTCCGCATCCGCTGATAGCGCTGCGGCGAGACGTTGGCTTCAATAAATGCCTGACCGCCTTTGCGCCCCAGCCAATACATCACCGCACAGCCCGCGGTTGAGCCGGCGGCGGCGGCGGCGGCGTAGAGGGGAAACCGCAAATGATGCAGGGAAGACAGAATAATGACCGCCAGATCGTTGGCGAAGGGCAGCATGAGAAAGCTGGAATCCAGCGCGCTCAGCAGCAGCACGCCAAACCAGCCCATGCCGAGAAACGCATAAAAGAGTCCCGCCAGCCAGCCTGGATGGGGCATGCCTGAATTATTCCTGTCCGCCTGGATTCTTCATTCGTATAAAGATAGCCTGAAAACTCGGGAAAGAGCAGGGCTTGGGGGTTGAAGGGCGGGGCTACTGCAGCAGATAAAATCGTGCTCGCACCCGCTCCACCAGATCTCCTCCCGACTCCAATCCCAGCACCCGGCGGCGCAGGCCGGGAACTTTTTCCATATGCCGGGCCAGGTTCGTAAGCGCCCGCACGTTTTTACCGACATTGAGCCGCGCCGCGTCATCCCAGCCGGCGCCTTCAGCCAGCAATTCGGCCTCTTCGCCCCAATCGAGCCGCAAGCTGGGGCGATCAGCCATGCCTGGATCATCGGGATCGAAGCCTGGGCCAACGACCAGCCAATGCACCCGGCCCATGCCAGCCTGCCACTGATTCTGCCGCCATTGCATGACGGGCCACAACTGGGTCAGTTCGTAGGCATAGTCGGAATGATCCCAGGGCTGCAGCCAGGCCAGCACTTCATCCCAGGGGATGGCTTCGGCTTCCGGATGGCTGCTTTCGGCCAGGCTTGACTGCTGCCAGTCGAGCGGGGTTACGCGCAGATCTGTAAAACGCAGCTTGCGCACCGGCTCCGGGCAGTGGTGCAGCACGGCATCGAGTTGCCGCAAGGGCGAACTCGGGGTGAACCATAGTTCGAGCTGTACGCGATCCGGCATGGCCAAATCCAGGTCCTTATATTTATTTTATCGGTTGAAGGCAGGGCCAAAGCGGAATTGGGTTCCCGGGCGTGCGATTTCGCATGGCTTTGCCAGCGGCTCGGCCAGTGCGTCGTCAGGCCATCAGCTAATGCAACGGCAACTGAAAACGGATCCCCCCGAGCGTGACCTGAACCTGGCGCAGATGGCCATGGCGGGGGCGGGGCACGATCAGATATCCGGCCAGAATAACTTTCGGACGAATCCACGCCCGGCCGAGCGGCACATGCAATGCGGGGCGCAGATTAGCGCGCATTTGCCGCAGGCGGGCCGATTCCAGCCGGGCGTCGGCCGCCCCCAGCGGATCCTGCCCGAGGACCTGGCGGGCTTGTGGACTGGTGGGTACGGGAGTATTTGTACCCGAATCCGGCCCGGAAGTCACCGGAGGTATCATCACCCCCGGCCCCTGGCCAAAGTTGATGCCGGCGCCCTGCGGGCCGGGATTGATAATGGAAACCTGCACCGGAAGCAGCCAGGCTTGCGGCTGATGATGCCGCACCGCCCGGGCCCGCACCCGGGAGGGATGAAATGCCACCACCCGCTGGCCAAAATTGGTGAGCAGCAGCAGGATTTTATCGTAATCGCCCCAATGCCGGCGTGCCGCCGCCACGCTGAGGCCGGCGCGGGGCAATATCAGCAGGGAAAAATGCCGGCCTTGCAGTTTAGGCCCGCGGCAGGCGGAAAGGCGCAGGCAGACGGCCCGGCTCGCCGATGCCATCGCCGGAGGGTTGGGCGCTGCCGCCTGGCCCCAGGCTGCCAGGCCGAGCCCGCCGATCATCCCCCATAATTGCAACTGGTTGAAGCGCATCCGCGGCTGCTCTCTCTCAGTATTATGAACGTAAAGCCGCGCCAAGCTTGCCCGGGCAAGCGGGCCAGAGCTTTCAGGGCTATGGGTTTTGACTGCCCGGATTGAATTCGTTATAGTTTGGTTCGTTCCAGGCCGAAGATGGCTCTGATGACAGCATGCGTGTGCCGCAACTCAAACATCGTCTCGCCCTGCGCTGGATGCACTGGCTGAACTTCCCCCTGCTGGGCCTGATGCTCTGGAGCGGCCTATTGATCTACTGGGCCAACGATGTCTATGCGATCACGCTCGGCGGCCATCGTTTTCATTTCTTTCCCCACTGGATTTACCAGCATCTGCATTTGCATTACCGCCTGGCTGAAGGCATGGCCGTGCATTTCACGCTGATGTGGCCCTTTGTGCTGAATGGCATCGCCTATCTGTGCTTTACCGGCTTCAGCGGGGAATGGCGGGAGCTGATTCCCAATCGCCAAAGCTGGCTGGGCGCCGTGCGGGTATTGCTCCATGAGCTGCACTTGAGTAAAAAGCCTTTGCCTCAGGCCAAATTCAACGCCGCGCAGCGCATCGCTTATTCCACGATCATTCTTTGCGGTGCGGCTTCGGTGCTGACCGGGCTGGCCATTTATAAACCCACGCAGCTCGCCTGGCTCACCCGCCTGCTGGGCGGGTATCAGGCGGCCCGGGCCGAACATTTTATTCTGGCCATGATCTATGTGGTATTTTTCGTGGTGCATGTCGCGCAGGTGGCCAAAGCCGGCTGGAACAACTTCCGGGCCATGGTGAGCGGCTATGCATGGGCCGAGAGAGAAACTGCGCCATGAGCGATTTTCCGCCCCAACAGGAAAATGCCGGTTTACCGCCAGGGCCCGCGCCTCAGAACGATGCGCCGCTCGCGATCCCCGGCGCCGGTTCAGCCCCCTCCAATGTCATGGCCGTCACGCCGGCGGCCGCAGTTGAGGTCCAGGCCCAGCCTTCTCTGCAACCCGGCTTGCCGGAGCATTCTCCGGCAAAAACAAACCGCGAAATGAGCCGGCGGACCCGGCGCGGCTTTTTGGGGCTGGCCGCGGGCGCGGCTGCCGCCTGGGGTGGATGGGAATGGCTCTGGAGCCGGCCCCAGGCGGGCCAGATTCCCGCTCCCCTGCGCGAAGTCCTGCATTTCAATGAGGCCGTTTCCCGGCGGCTGTTTTTCAGCGACCATCATCTGGCCCCCAGCTTTCCCCTGAGCCAGGTTCGCACCCCCATCCGCACCGGGAGCGAGGGGGAGCCGGATCAGCTTCCCGATCTGGCCGCCTGGCGTTTGCATCTGGCTCCGGCCATGCTCGATCCCCGCCGCCCGTCCACGGCCCCGGTCCAGCGGATCAGCCTGGCGGAAATTCAGGCTTTGCCGCGGGTTGAATTAATCGCCGAGTTCAAATGCATCGAAGGCTGGAGCCGGGTCGTGCATTGGACCGGGGTGAGATTTCGGGATTTTGCCCGGCATTTCGGGGTTTTTACCCCTGCCGGCGCCCGCGCTTATCCCTACGTGGCCCTAACCACCGCCGATCAAGGTTATTATGTCGGCTTTGACCGGGACAGCATATTGCATCCCCAGACCCTGCTTGCGTATCAGATGAATGACCGGCCTTTATCCCTGAAAAATGGCGCTCCGCTGCGCCTGGTTACTCCGGTGAAATATGGAATTAAAAACATTAAATGGCTATCCCGCATTCAGGCCACCACCGCGCGGCCGCCTGATTATTGGGCCCAGCAAGGTTATGACTGGTATGCTGGGCTATAAAATACAATATTTCCAAAATTGAACAAATTTAAGTACAATAGCTTTGGTTTACTTAGGCACTATCCGGGCAGGCTCGGTCCGGGCTGGTGCATTTGACGCGGTGGCCGCAGCCACCTACGGACTCCGTGTGCGGCGTCAGCTCCGGGATGAGGAGACATCATCCAGTTGAACGGCAAGTAAGGAAAAACCCTATGTTCAAACGGTTGCTGTATAGTCTGCTGACCAGTCTGCTGGCTTTTCTGCTGCTGGCGCCCCTGGCGGGCGCGATGCGCCTTCAGTCCAATCACAAAATGATGACGCATAAAAAGATGATGGCCCATAAAAAGAAAATGGCCATGCGTCACAAAATGGCTCGCCGCCGGATGGCGATGCGCCGCAGGATGATGCGCCGCAACATGGCCATGCGCCACAAAATGGCTCGCCGCCGGATGGCGATTCATCGCAGGATGATGCGCCGCAACATGGCGATGCGCCATAAGATGGCTCGCCGCCGGATGGCCATGCGCCGCAAGATGATGCGCCGTAAAGCGGCCATGCATCACAAAATGATGAAGATGAAGAAGAAGATGGCGAAAAAATCATAATCTGCGCCAACTGGCGTCAGACACGGCGGTTTGAGTTTGCCTCAACCGCCGTGTAATTTTCAGGAACCTGCGGCATCCTGATTGCGTATGGAGATGTGAATATGTATTGCAATCATTGCGGACAGAATCTGCCTGAGCAAGCGGCTTTTTGCTCCCATTGCGGGCAGCGGACCCTGCCCGGCGCCGCGCCGGGAGTTTCGGGCATGACGGCTCCCGCCGCCGATCCGGCTCGTGGCCGCATCAGCCGCCATCGTAATATCCTGGCGATTTTGTGGATTGTCTACTCGCTGCTGAAGCTGCCCGGGGTATTTATCATGCTGGGTTTGGGCGCCAGCCTGCCCTGGATGATGCACCAGCCCTGGATGCATGGCATGCAGGGCGGTTGGAATGGCTGGATGCCGGGCGTCGCCGCGGGTTGGATGGAGATCATTGGCTGGATTTTGTTAGTCAGTTTAATCCTGGGTCTGATTCTGGCCTTCGGCCTGATGCAAAAAGAAGGCTGGGCCCGCATCTACGGCATTGTGATCGGAATTCTGGCGCTGTTGTCCATTCCCTTTGGCACCGCGCTGGGAATCTATACCCTGTGGGTGCTGGCCCCGCAGAGCTCTGAACTGGAATGGAAGGATTTCGCGCGTTCCTGACAGCGTTTTTAGCGGCAAGCTGGCCCATAGCCGCCGCTTTCCTGCCGGGCGCATGAGTTTTTGCTGCCGCGCCAGGGGAGAAGCCATAAAAGTTGCCCGCCGCTCCCGCCTTATACTGAACTTTTCTTCCGTTGACCGGGCCATGGCTTCCGGCCTTCGCCTTTTCGCCTGCATATGAACCGATTTTTTCTCACGACTCCGCTCTATTACGTCAACGCGCGCCCGCATTTGGGTCACGTCTATTCGACCATGGTCGCCGACGTCCTGGTGCGCTTTCACCGCCAGATGGGCGAAACCGCGGAATATCTCACCGGCACCGACGAGCATGGGCAAAAAATTCAGCGCGCCGCCCAGGCGGCCGGAATTTCCCCCCAGGCCTTTGCCGATGCCAACGCCGCGCGTTTCCGCCAGGAATGGGAGCGGCTGGGCTTGCAATACAGCTATTTCATCCGCACCACCGAGGCGCGTCACGCCGCGGCCGTGGTTGAGATTTTTCATCGCCTGCGGAAAAACGGCGCGATCTACAAGGGCGGCTATTCCGGCGCCTATTGCGTTTATGACGAGCTGTACGCCGATGTGCAACCCGGCGAGCCCTGCCCCGAATGCGGCCGGCCCACCGAATCCCTGACCGAGGAAAACTATTATTTTCGCCTCTCCGACTATGCCGACCGCCTGCTGGCGCTCTATCGGGATCAGCCCGATTTCATTCGTCCCGAGTCGCGCCGCAACGAAGTGCTGGCCTTTGTCCAGGGCGGCTTGAAAGATCTTTCCATCAGCCGCACCTCCATTCATTGGGGCATTCCCGTGCCCGGCGACGAGCGGCATGTATTTTATGTCTGGCTCGATGCGCTGGTCGGCTATCTTTCCGGGCTGGGTTTCGGCTCGCCGGCCGCTTCCGACCGGGAAGCATTGGCCCGGAACTGGCCGGCCTGGCACCTGGTGGGCAAAGAGATCGTGCGCTTCCATGCCGTGTATTGGCCGGCCTTCCTGATGGCCGCCGGACTGGAGCTGCCGCGCGGCATCATTGCCCACGGATGGCTGCTGTTTGAAGAAGAAAAAATGTCCAAATCGCGCGGCAACGTGGTCCGCGCCGAGCCCATTCGCCAGGTCTTGGGCGCCGATGCCCTCCGTTACTTTCTTTTGCGTGAGGTCAGCTTCGGGCAGGATGGCGCGTTTTCCTACGATGCGCTGCTCGGGCGCTACAATAGCGACCTCGCCAACGGCTGGGGCAATCTCGCCGCCCGCACCTTGAGCATGATTGCCCGCTACTGCGCGGGCCGTGTCCCCGCTCCCGCGGCGGATGCGAACTGGCTGCCGGGCGATGGGGAAATCCGCGGCGCCGCCCTGGCCGCGCGCGACGCTCTGCGCGAGCATTTCCTGCAGTACCAGTTTTCCCGCGGCCTGGAAGCGGTTTGGCAGTTGATCGCCGCCCTCAACCGCTATATCGTCGAAACCCAGCCCTGGGTTCTGGCGGAAAAAACCGATGCGGAGGCGCAGGCTCGGCTGCGCACCGTGCTCTATGTTGCCGCCGAAGGACTGCGGATTCTCGCCGTCCTGCTGGCTTCCGTGCTGCCCGACAGCGCCGCCCGGCTGTGGGCGCAACTGGGTCTGCCGGGCGATGCCGCTCAGCGCCTGGACACATTAACCTGGGGGCAGCTCCCCGCCGGACAGGCCATCGCTCATCCGGAATCCGGGGCTTCGCTTTTCCCCCGCGTGGATAAAGCTCCCGCCATCGTTCGCCTGCGGCAGCTCGAAGCTGACCTGGATGCCGAGCCTGGCATGGCTGCAACTTCATTGATATCAGAGACAAAGCCCATGGAACCTAATCTGGATTCTTCATTGTTCGCTCCGGAAACGCCCGCGCCTTTGGCCGCGACCATCACCATAGATGATTTCGCCAAAGTGGATCTGCGGGTAGGGGAAATTAAAACCGCCGAGCGCATTCCCGGCGCCACCCGGCTGCTCAAGCT
>JAKAZV010000152.1 GCA_021826505.1 Acidobacteriota bacterium
CAGCGGGCGGTGAAGGCGGTGGGTCAGGCATTAAAGGCGGTCGCGCGAGCGGTGGATGTGATTGCGGAACGATGGCGGCGGGGCGGACGGCTGATCTATGTGGGCGCGGGAACCAGCGGGAGACTGGGGGTACTGGACGCCAGCGAGTGTCCGCCCACGTTTCATGTGCCGGCCAGCCGCATACGAGGGGTGATTGCCGGCGGAAGAAAGGCGCTGGTGGCGGCGAGCGAAGACGCGGAAGATCATGCGGCGCAGGGGCGGCGCGATCTGGAACGGATCGCGGTGGGGGCCAGCGATGTGGTGGTGGGCATCGCCGCCAGCGGCCGCACGCCGTATACGCTTGGGGCGCTGCAGCATGCCAGAAAGCGGGGCGCGGCGACGATCGCGGTCGCCTGCACGCACAATTCGCCGCTGGCCCGGGCGGCGGAGATCGCCATTGAAGCGGTCACGGGCGCCGAAGTGGTTTCCGGTTCGACCCGGCTCAAGGCGGGCACGGCGCAAAAGCTGGTGCTCAATATGCTTTCCACCGCGGCCATGGCGCGGGTGGGGAGGGTCTATGGACCGTGGATGGTCGAGGTGCGCGCCAGCAATGCCAAGCTGCGGGTGCGCGCGGCCCGCATTCTGGCCCAGGCCGCGGGGCTGGAATTCAAGACGGCGGAAAAAAAGCTCAAGCAGGCGAGCGGAGATTTGAAACTGGCGCTGGTGGCCGAGCTGGGCCGGGTATCTTTAAAGGAAAGCCGCGCCCGGCTGGGTCGAGCAGAGGGGAATTTACGGCAGGCGCTGGGACCGGTGCGCCGTTAAGCACCGCGCACGATAAAGTCAACTTAACGGCTGGCGCCCCTATAATCCCGAACGGCTCGTGATCGCAGATGCGGCGGTTCCTGGCGGGGCCGCGTGGCGGCGGCGGTTTCCAGCCGCAGCGGCGGGGCCACGACCGGCAAGCGCGACCAGAGACGGGGATCTTCCAAGCCCAGGCGCCAGATGGAATAGCCGCGCAGGTGATAGATCGAGACAAGATCGAGTTTGGCGGCGATGCTGCGCGGGGTTTCGACCCAGATGATATGGCGATCGAGATGATGGCCATAGACCCGGTAGGAGGAGCGCAGGGCGGGATCCCAGTGCAATCGTCCGGGGTGGGTACGCGCCTGGCCGTCCAAGCCGATGAGCCGCCAGATCCAGCGAAAATGACGATAAACACGATGGCCGATGCGGCGCCAGAAGGTGACGCGAATCCGGTGATAGCCCCAGTCGGTCTGATAATCGGGCACCCCGAGCGAGATTTTATCGGGAGGGACCTGGCGCAGAACATAGGCCAGCACCTGGGCGACCCAGGGATAACTGGCTAAAGGCCCGGGATGATGCAGGCCGGATTCGGGGTAGGCCATCAGGCTGAGAAAATCACAGTGCCGGGCCAGGGCGGCGTAGTCATAGACGCCGGAGAAGCTCCGGTAAATGCCGTTGTGAACGTCGTCGGCGCGGGCCGCGACGGCGACGCTGAAAACTTTGCCATGGCGATGCAGGGCGCGGCTGGCCTGGGCGACAAAGCGGGTCAAGAGAGGGCGGTCGGTCCAGGGCAGACCCTCGAAATCGAGCTGCCAGCCGGCGAGCGACAAGCGTTCAGCGGTGGCGAGCAGGGCGCCGATGGCGCGATCCCGAGCAGCGGGATTTTCCAGCATACGCGTCGCCTGCCAGGCGGCGAAGCCGCGGTTGATCACCAGCGGCATGACACGCACGTGATTCAGACGGGCCGCTTGCAGCAATTCGGGCGAAATGGAGCCGCGCAGCAGGCCCCAGTAATCGAGCGAGAAATCCTGGGGTGCGACGGTCGTGATATGACGCGCATGCGCGAGAAAACTGGCCAGGCCGGCGGGGTCGTCGAGGGTATAAAAAATCGCCTGATCGCGGCGGCGGCTGATCGTCTGCGCGCGCACGAGCACAGGAAGAAAACTCACACACAGGCTCAGCGCGAAAAAAATCCGCAGAATGGGGCGGGCCATGTTTTGCTTCACCGTTCCAGTGCCGGCCTGGATTGCAAAAAGGAAGGGCCGTTCCTATCCGCCCTATCTCGCTGCGCGAGACAGGGAACCCGACACCGAAACAACACAGAGGCAGTATAGCGGGCGCGGATACGCCGGGACCATGGGAAAAAACCCTAAGCTGAGTACAAATTTGATTCCCGGAAAGAACCCATGGCCCGTTACCGGGGCTCAACGTAGCGCGTGAGGTGGGCGATGATGGTTCCCCACTGGACCTGGGCTTTGACCATGACGGGAAGATGGAGTTTGTCGTCGCTGAACCAGATCCACATTTTACCGGGGCGGTGAAAAACGGCGGTATGAAAAAGATGGGGCACGGCGCGGATGGCATGGAAGGTTCCGGCGGGAGTAATGACGGTTTCCCTGAGGTCGGGCACCAGCTTCACTTCCACCGTCCGCCCGCCTTCGTTGACGGGGAAGTTGTACACTTCTCCAATTTTGAGCGGCAGACTGCGCACGTAATAGAGAGCGGTGAACAGATCGAGGACACAGCCGGGAATGGGGCGGGTAACGTTTTTAGATACCGTGCGGGAGCCTTGCAGCCGGGTTTCATGGAGCTGCAGGAAGCGGGCGCGGGTATGAAAAACGATGCGGGTGCGCAGTTTGCGCCGGCCCTCGAGAGTGTCTTTGTGCGTGCTTTGAGTGCAAAAGCTATGGCGGTGGTAAAACGATTCGATCTGGTCGCGCACGGGAAACAGCACCGAAACCACGCCGGTCGAGGCGGCGGAAAAGGTGATTTCACGGCGCGGGCCGCGGCGGCCGAGCGTGAGCAGGGCGTGGCCGGCGGGCCAGAGCCGCCAGGTCGCGGAATAATATAGCCGCTCTCCGGGCGCGATCCGGATGCGGGGGGGCACCGCGGCCGAGGACGGAACCGCCGCGGCGGCCAGACCGGCCAACAGCCATACCAGAGCGGCCGACCCGGCAGCCCGAAGAGACGCAAGCCGCGGCATGGCGGCGGGGATTTTCCGGCGCAGATGAATCATGAAACCATACCTATCCGGAAGAAAATTTTTGCCGCCAGCAACAGCGCCAGCAATCCATAGCCGATGAGGGCATTGTACTCGCGGTGCCGAAGGTAGAGAGCCCAGGAGAAACCCGAGGACTGAGCTTGCGGCGGAGTCCGGCGGAAGGGGCGGGGAAACAGCCGGGGCGTCTGGCGGCAATATTGATCAAAGTCCGCTCCGAACCGCTGGGAGAGATAAGCTTCCTCGGCGCGAATCACCGGCAGATAGACGCCGGCCAGCATGGCCAATGCCAGCAGGGCCATGAGCCAGTCACGCGCGGCGAGGACAAAGCCGAGCGCCAGTCCCAGGCTGCCCAGGTAGAGCGGGTTGCGGGTGTAGCGATAGGGGCCGGTGATCGCGAGCGCCTGATTTTTCTGAATATGGCCGGAGGCGAGGGCGCGCATCAACAGGCCGAGCGCGGCGATGAACAAGCCTGCCGCCAGCGACGGCCAGGTGGGACGGGCGCGAAGGGCATAAATCACGGCGAGGGCAAAACCCAACGGCACGCGCCAGCGCATCAGCGAACGGCCGGAGATGAATTTCATGGCGCCACCTCCGCGAAGTCCGGGGCCGAGGCGGCGAGCAGGTCCTGGCAGGCGGCGAGCGCGGCTTCGACGCTGATGGCGAGCAGTTCCGGCGCCGGAGTTTTGCCGCGCGCATAGCGGCCGTGGGCGGGCTGGCCGGCGGGCGCCGGGCGGCCTTGAAAGAGCACGCGGATATGCCGCGCCCAGGGGCGGTTGCGCTCCGGATCGGTGGGACCGAAAAGAGCGACCACGGGAGCGCCTAACGCCGCCGCCAGATGCAATGGGCCGGTATCGCCGCCCAGAGCCAGACGCGCCCGCGCTGCCACGGCCATCAGGAGCGGCAGGTCGCCCTGAAAAGTGTGGAAACCGGCGGGCAAGGCCGGCATGGGCTCGCCGGGATCCTGATTCCAGACCACCGCCAGATTTTTCAGGCTCATCAACCTGCGCCCCAGTTCGAGATAACGCTCCCGGGGCCATTGCTTGCCGCGCCAGCCGCCTCCGGGAGAGAAAAACAGAAATGATTGAATTTCCCGCTCGCGCAGCCAGGCCTGAGCGCGCGCCTGGTCCGCGGGAGAAATCATGCCGGGCATCGGCCGCAGCGCGGCTGCGGGCGCGATCTGCTGGACCAGTTCCAGCAACTGGTGGGAAATATGCCGGCCCGCGGGAGCGATGGTTTGAGTATAGAACCAGTGAGCGCCGGGTTCACGCAGCCAGCCGGAAGCGAGGCCGAGGCGGCGGGGCGCGCGGCTCAGCCAGGCCAGCAGGGAAGACTTCCAGGCGCCTTGCCAGTCGAGCGCAATGTGAGGATCAAATTGACGAAGCCGGGCGATGGCACGGCGCCAGGCGGCGGGTCCGGAATGGGTGTTGAAGGGGAAGATGTCGTGCAAGCCGGGTAAAGGCTGAACCAGCGGCTGCCAGCGTGGATCCACCAGCCAGGCCAGACGCCAGTCCGGGCGAGCGGCTTGCAGGGCCACGTAGGCGGGCCAGGCATGGACGATATCGCCCAGGCTGCCGAGCTTAACGATCAGGACGCGGGTCGGCGGCGGCATATGGATCACGCTCAGGGATAAGCATCGCTATGCAGCGTTGGAACATACTTTTGACAAAACCTTCGGTTTTGTCAAGGCTCGGCGATCCTCAGGTACATCGGTGTACATTGCGGTCGCCTCGCGGTTTCCGCCTGGCTCTGCTCGCTTCTCCCTGAGCGCTCAGAAT
>JAKAZV010000039.1 GCA_021826505.1 Acidobacteriota bacterium
GGGCGGGTGGGGCGGGTGCGCTTTAACCCCGCCAGCCATTTATTCACGCTGCAAGTGATGCGGCCGGAGGGCGGAGCGGGCAAAAAAATATCGGTGCGGGTAACGCTGCGGGAAGGGAAATAGCCAGAAAAGGATTACGCTCTGCTCGCTTCTCCCTGAGCGCTCAGCATCGTTCAACGGTGGAGGGCTGACGATCAGGCATAAGCCGCCAGGCCGGTGAGGGCTTCGCCGATGATGAGGGTATGAATGTCGTGCGTGCCCTCGTAGGTGATGACCGACTCCAGATTGGCCATATGGCGGAAGACGGGATATTCACTGGCCACGCCGTTGGCGCCGAGAATATCGCGGGCGCGGCGGGCGGTTTCGAGCGCCATCCAGCAGTTATTGCGCTTGAGCAGGGAAATCTGCATGGGCTGCGCCTCGCCGCGGTCCTTGAGCCTGCCGATCTGCAGCGCCAGGAGCTGCGCCTTGCTGATTTCATTCGCCATCCAGACGAGCTTTTCCTGCACCAGTTGATGGCCGGCGATGGGCCGGTCGTGAAACTGCCTGCGAAAGCCGGCGTACTGCAGGGCGGTGTCGTAGCACTGCATGGCCGCGCCGATGACGCCCCAGCCGATGCCATAGCGGGCCTGGTTTAAACATTGCAGGGCGCTGCCCAGGCCGCGGGCGCCGGGCAGGCGGTGGCCGAGGGGAATGCGGACATCGTGAAGGGCCAGGCTGGAAGTGACCGAGGCGCGCAGCGAATATTTGCCGTGAATGTCCTGGGCCTGAAAACCCGGGCGATCGGTTTCCACCAGAAATCCGCCGATCTGGCCCTCGTCGTCCCGGGCCCAGATGACGGCCAACTGGGCGATGGAGCCGCTGGTGATCCACATTTTTTCGCCGCTGAGAATGTATTCGCCGCCGTCGCGGCGGGCGCGGGCGCGCATGCCGGCGGGATTGGAGCCGAAATCGGGTTCGGTGAGGCCGAAGCAGCCCAGCACCTCGCCGCTCTGCAAGCGCGGCAGCCAGCGCTGTTTTTGTTCTTCGCCGCCAAAGGCGTAAATGGGGAACATCACCAGCGCGCTCTGCACGCTGACAAAGCTGCGCAGGCCGCTGTCGCCGCGCTCAAGCTCCTGCATGACGAGGCCATATTCAACATTGGACATGCCGGCGCAGCCATAGCCCTGGAGGGTGGCGCCGAAGAGGCCGAGCGCGGCCATGGCGGGGAGCAATTCGCGGGGGAAGCGGCCTTCGCGGGCGCAGTCTTCGATGATGGGAATGAGATTGTCTTCCACCCAGGCGCGGGTATTGTCGCGCACCAGGCGCTCGTCGTCATTGAGCAGCGAGGCCAACCCCACCAGATCCACATCGCGGAATTTCAGCATAGGCAACCGGCCAGCTCACACCCAGGATTGAATGTAGCATTGAATATAAGCCGCAGCGCAAGCCAGGGCGGGCGGGGCCGTTCCCAGAACAAAGCCAGTTTCGCAGCCAAATAGCATGATTTCACAGCGCGGCACATCCGGCGCCCGAGGGGTAATCCGGCGGGCACTTTTGACCGGAATCATATTGGGCGGCATGGGCTTACTATTGCCGCGGACGGCCGGGGCGCAGATGATTCCTTCGGCGGTGACGCCCAATCCGGGCGCGGCTCCGGCGCCGGCCTCGCCGCCGGCGGGGATGGCGCCGCCGGGAACGCCGCCCGCCACGGTGCAGCCGAAAGCTCCCCAGCCGCCGGCGCACCGGCCGGCCCGCCGCCCCGCGGCGACACCGCGCAACAGCTTTCACGTCCAGGCGAACCTGGTGAACCTGAACGTCAGCGTGGAAACCCGCCATGGCCGCTTTGTGCCTGGGCTGACGCGCAACGATTTCAAGGTCTATGAAAACGGCCGGCGGCAAAAGATCGCGTTTTTTTCGGTCAGCCATGCGACTCCGCTGACGCTGGCCATTCTGCTCGACACCAGTCCCAGCCAGAAAAATCTGATTGCGGAAGAAGAAGCCGTGGCGGGCAATTTTCTGCGCAGCGAGCTGCGGCCAAACGATCTGGCGCTGGCCATCAGTTTTGATGAAAATATCACGCTGCTTTCCGATTTCACCGCCTCGGCCGATGATCTGGCGCGGCGGCTCGACCGGGCGCGCATCGGCGGCGGCTCGGCCCAGAGCATGATGAACCCGGGGCCGTTTCCCAGTTCGGGACGGCCTTCGGGAACCCGGCTGTGGGACGCGATCGTGGAAGTCTGCCGCGATAAGCTGTCGGAGCAGACCGGACGCAAGGCCATTATCGTCATCACCGACGGCCAGGACGAAGGCAGCCGCCATAGCTGGCGCGCGGCGCGCCGCGCGCTGCTCGACAGCAACACCTCGCTGTATGCCCTGGTCGCCTCCGATCCGGCGATCTACCGGGAATTCGGCGGCTATTACGGCGGCGCGGGGCAGTTAAAAAAAATCGCCCGGGCCAGCGGCGGACAAAGCTTCAACGTCACCGGCAATCAGCATCTGGAACGTGATTTTCGCTTGATCGGTGAAGAGCTGCGCGACCAATATACCCTGGCGTATGTGCCCGGGCACGGCATGAACGGCCGCTACTACAGAATCAAAGTCAGGCTGGTGAAGGGGCAGCGCCGGCACCGCAAGGTGCGCACCCGCAAGGGATATTTTGCCCTGGCGCGCTCGGCCGGATGACCGCAGCGGCGGACCGGGCAGAGCTTGCCGGCCGAGATCAACTTGAATCGCAAAAATTGAAGCGGGGCAGGCGATGCTAGACGGGCTCGCCGGCCGGAGCATCGCTCCACTGCATGGCGCCGTCTTTCAAATAAAATTTAGCCGCGCAGTTGTGCGCGCCACAGGTGATTTCCTCACCCTCTTCCAACTGGGATTGGGTGATGACGGCAAGCTTTCCGCAGGCCGGGCAATACATGAGCCCGCAGCGCAGGCCGGTATGAACATCGCTGGCAGAATCGAGAACCAGCAATGATCCGGTTTCGATCAAATTGGGAATCCAGGCATCGTGAAGTTGAACTGTGCTGTTCATAAGGTTTCCCCAATCCCGCCCATCAAGCTGAATACTACTGAACGCTTCAGGACGTGCAATTTGCCTGCCGAATCCCGGGCGCCGGTCCGTTCCGGCCGCTCCAATTTCGCTTTCTCTGATGATTGGAACCCGTAATCTGCCTAAAAGTTCCAAATTTTCTCCTTTGGGACATACCCGGCGAAGACACCGGTGAAAATTTTAAATACGAAAACGGCGGGTCAAAGTTGCGGCGCGAGATTCCGAAAATTCGCGGTGGAGGGAAAATTTTCTATGAATTTGCGGAATCCGGTGACTCAGGAGCCAGCGAGCAACAAAAGCTCCGGCGATGGAGCGGGGTCAGACCCCAGCGGGCAATGGCTCTGCGGTGTTCGCGCGTGGCGTAGCCTTTATTTTGCCCCAGGCGGTATGCGGGATAGACGGCATCCCAGGCATGCATGAGGCGGTCGCGATGCTGTTTGGCCAGGATGGATGCGGCGGCAATGCTGGCCGAACGGGCATCGCCATGAATGATGGCCTGCTGCGGGCCGGGCCAGTCGAGATGCAGGGCATCCACCAGCAGAAAATCGGGCGCGGGGCGAAGCTGGCTGACGGCGGCGAACATGGCGCGGCGCGAGGCCTGCAGAATGTTCATGACTTCGATGCGGCCGGAGTCGAGTTCGGCCACCGCCCAGGCGAGGGCGCGGCGCTGAATGCGGCGCTCCCAGGCAGCGCGCTCCGAGGGGCTGAGTTGCTTGGAATCGCGTAAATTGCGGAAGCCGGGCTGGCCATCGAAGATGACCGCGGCGGCGACGACAGGGCCGAAAAGCGAGCCGCGGCCGACTTCATCGACGCCGGCGATCAGCCGCGCGCCCTGGCGGAGGGCGGCGCGCTCAAAGCGCCAGCCGCAATGGAAGCGGAGGGCAGGCGAGGCTGGCATGCCGAGGGTTCAGGCCGCGAGGGCGCGGCGCGGATCAGGCCTGGGCGGCGGCGCCGGCGGCGTGAGGCTTGCTGCTTTCCACCTCGCGCAGACGGGCGGCTTTGCCGCGCAGACCACGCAGATAATACAATTTGGCGCGGCGCACCTTGCCGCTGCGCACAACTTCTATTTTTTCCACCGCGGGAGATTTGAGCGGGAAGATGCGCTCGACGCCGTAGCCGAACGAAATCTTGCGCACCACGAAGGAGCCGCGGCCGCCGCGATCGTTGCGGGCGATGCAGACGCCTTCAAAAATCTGGGTGCGTTCCTTATCCCCTTCCTTGATGCGGACGTGCACTTTCAGGGTGTCGCCGGGCTGAAAAGCGGGGGCGGAGACGCCGGCCTGTTTGGCCATGAACTGGGCAATAGCGGGAGTAATGCTCATGAGGACTCTCCAAACCGGGACAGGCGCTTGACCGCGCCGCCGGTGGACGGCAGATGAAGGTCAGCTACTGTACGGGGAAGGGAATAACAAAACTGAATTTTAACATAACCGCAGCCGCGCTGACGGACTATTCATCGGGCTTCGCGGGGCATAAATCGGGGCGCAGGCGGCGGGTTTTGTCCCAGGCGGCGCGGGCGCGCCAATCGCGGATGGCCTGATGATCGCCCTGCAATAAGATTTGCGGCACCGGCCAGCCATTAAATTCGGGCGGGCGGGTGTAATGCGGGCAATCGAGCGGCGCGGCGGCGGGCTCCGGCAAGGAAAAAGATTCATTTAGCGCCGATTGGGCATCGCCAAGCACGCCGGGCAGCAGCCGGGCCACGGCATCGAGCAGCACGGCGGCGGCCAGCTCGCCTCCGGTAAGAACAAAATTGCCGATGGAAATTTCCTCATCGGCCAGATGCTCGGCGACGCGCTCGTCCACGCCTTCATAACGGCCGCAGATCAGGACCAGTTGCCGATAGCCGGCCAGCCGCCGCGCCATGGCCTGATCGAAAAGCCGGCCCTGGGCGGACAAAAGAATGACGCGCGCGGGGTCAGGGGCGCCGGCTCGAACGGAGCGTTCAGCCGCGCCCGCGATGCCGGCGAGGGCGCGGTACAGCGGCTCAATTTTCATGACCATGCCTTCGCCGCCGCCATAGGGGCGATCGTCGGTGGTCTGATGGCGATCGCCGGTATAACCGCGCAGGTGATGGGTGCGGACGGTGAGCGCGCCGCGGAGGATCGCGCGCGCCACCACGCCATAGCGCAGCGGGCTCTCAAAAAAATCGGGAAACAGCGTGATCAGATCAAATTGCATTGCAGTTTATAGATCCAACAGCCCTTCGGGCAGCCGCAGCCGGAGGACGCGCCGGGCGAGATCGAAGTTTTCCAGATAAGCGCGGGCAAACGGAATCAGGACCTGGCGGCCGGCATCCACGCGCACCTCGAGCAGCGGCGCGCCGGAACCGGGCCGAACCGCCTCGATGGGGCCGAGATGAACATCCTGATTCCAGACCTCGCAGCCGATGAGATCGGAGATGTAATAATGGCCCGGGGGAACGGGCCAGCGCTGATCGGCGGGAATCTGGACTTCGGCGCCGGCCCAAGCCTGGGCCTGGCTGATGCTGGTGATTGTAGCCAGCTCAAGAATGATATGGCCCTGGTGCGGCCAGGCGCGGCGCAACTGAAAGCCGGCGCGAGCCGGGGGACGGAATAAATAGACTTCCCGCAAGGCGGCGAAACGCTCGGGAAAGTCGGTTTCGAGCGCTACCTTCAGCTCGCCCTGGCGGCCCTGGGGTCGCACCACACGGCCAATGGTGACGAACGGCTCCATTTTGGCGGACGCCCGCGCGGCTCATGAAAAGCCCGACGGCGGTGCGGCTCAGTTTTCGTTGATTTCCAGGCTGCAGCGCTGGCCGCGAAGGGCGGCCGCGGCGGCGAGCAGGTTTTCCATGCTGGCCACGGTGCGTCCGCGGAAGCCGATCAAGCGGCCCATGTCCTCGGGCGCGGCGCTGAGTTCAATGACCAGCGCGCCGCTGTCGGGAACTTCGGTGATGCGCAGGGCTTCGGGGCGCGAAACCAGGCGTTCGGCCATGACGCGCACGAAATCGGCGAGCGGCGGCAGGGAAGGCGGGGCGGAGGGTTCCATGGGGTTCCTCAGGCGGTTTTCGCTTCCGCCGCGGAGCGTTCACCGGCCCGGCGCAGCAGATTGGCCACGGTTTCCGAGACCTTCGCGCCCTGGCTTTTCCAGTATTCAATGCGCTCGCGGTTCAGCTCGATCAGCGCCGGGTTGGGCACCGGGTTATAGGTTCCCAGAATTTCCAGGGAACGGCCGTCGCGGGCGGCGCTTTTTTCCAGCACGACGACGCGGTAAAAGGGTTTTTTATTGGTTCCCAGGCGGGACAGGCGAATGGTCAGCATAAGTTTGAGTTTTCCTTGCAAAAAAAATCGGACCGCGGCGCGCGGCGGCGCCGGATCAGCCGCCGGCTTCCAGTTCCTGGCCCGGCAGATCCATATCCATCATGCGTTTGCGCAAAAACGGCGAGGCAGAGAAGGTTTTGAACATTTTGCGCATTTGCACATACTGTTTGAGCAACTGATTGACTTCCTGCACCGACGTGCCGCTGCCGCGGGCGATGCGCTTGCGCCGGCTGCCGTTAATCACCTGATGGCGGCGGCGCTCTTCGGCGGTCATGGAGTTGATGATGGCCTCGATGCGGGTGAGCTGGCCTTCATCCACCTCCGGCCGGCCGCGGCCCTGCAGCGCGGCGAAGGGGCCGACTTTGGGCATCATTTTCATCAGGCTGTCGAGGGGGCCGAGCTTGCGCACCTGGCGGAGCTGGTCGCGAAAATCCTCGAGGCTGAAGGCGTCGGACTGGAGCTTTTTTTCCAGCTCGGCGGCCTGCTGCTTATCCACCGCGGATTCGGCGCGCTCGATCAGGGTAAGGATGTCGCCCATGCCGAGGATGCGGCCCACGATGCGGTCGGGGTGAAAAACCTCCAGGCCGTCGAGCCGCTCGCTGCTGCCCAGAAATTTAATGGGCTGGCCGGTGACGTGATGGATGGAGAGCGCGGCACCGCCGCGGCTGTCGCCATCCATTTTGGTCAGCACCGCGCCGGAAAACTGCAACTGGCGGTGGAATTCGCCGGCCGAGCGGGCGGCATCCTGGCCGGTCATGGCGTCGGCGACGAAGAGTATCTCGTTGGGCGCGAGCAGTTCCTTGAGCTGCCGCATTTCGCTCATCAGGGCGTCATCGAGATGCAGACGCCCGGCGGTATCCACCAACAGCACGTCACAGCCGCGGTTGACGGCCTCGCGGCGAGCCGCGCGGGCCAGCTCAAGCACCGCCTGGGTGGGGTCGCCGGACGCAGGCGCGCCGGCGAAGACCGGGGTTTCCGCCTGCCCGGCCAATAAGGCCAACTGTTCGCGCGCGGCGGGCCGGTAGACATCCACCGAAACCAGATAGGGCCGATGGCCCTGCTGGCGCAGCATGCGGGCCAGCTTGGCGCAGGTGGTGGTTTTACCCGAACCCTGCAGACCGGCCATGAGAATCACCGCCGGCGGGCGCGAGGTTTTGAGATTCAGCTTGGCCGTCTGGCGGCCCAGCACCTCGAGCAGCTCATCGCGCAAAATCTTGACCACCTGCTCGGCCGGCGACAGCGAGGCCATGACTTCCTGCCCCAGCGCCTTGACGCGCAGATCACCGACGACCTGATCCACCACGGCGTGATGGACGTCGGCATCGAGCAAAGCCAAGCGCACCGCTTCGAGGGTGTCTCCGATATTGGCTTCGCTGATTTTGCCTTCGCCGCGCAGGTTTTTAAAAACCCGCTGCAGCCTGTCGGTTAAGGAATCAAACATGAATCTATTGATTTTAGCAGGTCAGCGGGCGGCTGTAACGGCGGTTGACAGGGTTTGTTCCGGATGGCGCCACGGCATTGGCCGACGCCCAGGCGGGTTTCGCCGATTGGCGCGTGCGTGGAGTCCGGGGCGGGAGGGAAGCTGGGGCCATGGCGCACCCCAAAAATTCTTCCTCGGCCCGGCCCGCAGCCGCGGCGGCGCAGACTGATTCCCAACTCCGGCATTCGCGGCCGCAGCGGGGCTGGAAGGGCATTGGCGCGGCGCTGGCCATTACCCTGCCGCTGCGGGTCGCCGGCCCGGGCTGCCTGTGCTGGCTGGGCCATGCCGCATTGGGAACTGCCATTTTGTGGCCGGCACTATCGGGGCTGAGCGGAGTGGCGCATTCGGCTATGCTATGGCGAATGGCATATTCCATACTGGCGCATTCCCGGCACTGATGCCGCCGCGGCCCGCAAGCTGGATTGAGACTTCAACCCTGGATACGGTCATGAACGAAGCACAAAATTCCGCACCCGAAGCCAGTCCGGCCGCGCCGGTGAAGCAGCCGCAGCCGGGGCCGAACTGGCCGGCGCTGATTCCCGGCCTGCTGGTGCTCGGCCTGGGCCTGTTTTTTCTGTCGCACACGCTGGGCTGGCTGCCCGGTTCGCTGTGGCGCTATCTGCCGCTGTGGCCCTGGCTGTTCATTATCTTTATCGGCGTGAGAAAGATGGCCTGCGGCACCGCGCACGACATCGTCATCGGGCTGATGATCGCGCTGCTGGGCGGGGAGCTGACGATGCAGACGCTGGGCTATGCGCATGGATTCTGGCATGAGGTCTGGGAATACTGGCCGATCTTATTGATTGTGGGCGGAGTGCTGATGCTGCTGGAAGTCAATTCCCCGCGGCCGCCGGGAGGAAGGTTCTGCCAGCTTCCGGGCACGGCCTGGCAGGATCGCCAAGCCTGGCGGGAACAGCGGCGGGCATGGCGGAGTCAATACCGGGCGCAGAAATGGTCCCAGCGGCAGGCCGGGCGCGCGCAATGGCAATCGGGATGGCAAACGCACTGGCCGCCGCAGGCCCCGGGTCCGGGCGCGGCGCCAGGCTTTGTGGCGGGAGCGGAAACTGCCGCGGCGCCCCCTGCCGCGGCCGGCGCCAGCCCGTCCGCGCCGGAGGGAACGAGCGCCATGGGCGAGGGCTGGCTGCGCATGGAGTCGTTTTTCAGCGAGAACAAGCGCCGCATAGTGACCCCCGGCTTTTCCGGCGGACATGTCGCGGCCATATTCGGGAGCTGCAAACTCGATCTGCGGGCCGCGCCGCAGCCGCCGGGCGCGCGGCTGCACATCCAGGCCAACGCGGTGTTTGGCGAAGTGCAGATTTACGTGCCATCCATCTGGAAGGTGACCGTGCACGGGGCCGGGGTTTTCGGCAATTTTCAGGATGACACGCTGCCTCCGGTGCAACCGATGAGCGAGAGCGACGTGCGGCTGGATGTGTACGGCACCGCGGCTTTTGGCCAGGTGTCGGTGCGGAGCTGAATCCGGGGCGCGCGCCATGCCCACACCTGCGATGACATTTACCGAAGCGCCGCGGCAGCCGCCGGGCGAGAGGGCGCCGCGCCGGCACGGGGAAGCGTCCGGGCGCCGTCTGGGCTGGCCGCGCTGGGGCGCGGCGCTGGGAATGGCATTGCTGCTGGAGCTGGCGTGGACCGCGCTGCTGCGTCCGCTGACCGCAAACCGGCTGCCGGAGGCGATGCCGCTGGGGTTTGCATGGTCGCTGGTCTTCGCGCTGGTCTGCGTGCACGTGCGCTATTTGTGCCGCGCTTTTCCGCTGCGCGCCGGGCAGATCGGCAAAGCGCTCTGGGTGCAACTGCAAGCCGGACTGCTGGTGACGCTGGCCTGGGCCTGGGGCGCCAGCCGCCTGCTGGGCTATTGGAGCCACGCCGGGTTCACGAATTTTCAGGTGCTGTGGTCAATCAGCCTGGGGTTCTACATTCTGTCAGTCGCCATTACCTACACCATGGAAGCCTGGCTGTCGGCGCAGGCGGCGCAGCACGCCGCGGCCGCGGCGCAACTGGAGGCGCGGGAAGCGGAATTACGCGCGCTGCGGGCCCAGGTGAACCCGCATTTTTTATTCAACAGCCTGCATTCGATCAGCGCGCTGGCGGGCTCGGACCCCGCGCGCGCCCGCCAGATGTGCCTGCATCTTTCGGAACTCTACCGGCTGACGCTGGGGCTGGCGCTGCGCGACATCATTCCACTGCGCGACGAACTGGCGGTGCTGCGCGCCTACGTGGCCGTGGAGTCGGTGCGATTCGGGGCGCGGCTGCGCTACCGGGAAGAGATCGCGGAAGCCGCACTCGAAATGGCGCTGCCGGCCTTGCTTTTGCAGCCGCTGGTGGAAAATGCCATGAAGCACGGCATCGCCGGGCTGGCCGCGCCCGGGGAATTGACGCTGCGGGCCAGTCTCGCCGGCGGGCGGCTGCGGCTGGAGCTGGCCAACGATTTTGATCCCGAGGCGCCGCGGCCGCAGCCGAGCGGCCACGGGCTGGAAAACATCCGCCGCCGGATCGCGGCCTGCTACGGCGCCAGCGGCGGTCCACCGGCGCGGCTGGAACTGGAAACCCGGCAGCAGCGTTTTATTGCCCGGCTGGATTTGCCCGCGCAGACGGCCGAATTCATCGCGGCCGATGCGGCGCCAGCCACAATGGCGGTGAGTTGACGATGAATCACGCCCAGGGAGCAGCATCGCATAGCGGCGTTGGAACCCGCTCGGCAATCCTCAAGGTAAACAAAATTTTATGCTGTTGAATTTGAAAGAAATAAGGAAGGGCCGTTCCTATCCGCCCCATCCTGCTTCGCAGGAAGGGGACCCCGGCCTGGCTCTGCTCGCTTCTCCCTGAGCGCTCAGCATCGTTCGACGGCGGAGGGCTGGGACCTAACACGCAACGGCCTTTTCACTCGATATGGCTTTAGTATTTTGATGGTGGACTCGTGGGCCGCCGCTATGGCGATCAAGGTGCTCATTTGCGACGACGAAGATCTGGCGCGGCAGTTGCTGCGCGAGTTTCTGGCGCCGCTCGAAGCGCGGAGCGAAGTCCGGATTGTGGGCGAGGCCGGGGATGGTTTCAGCGCGGTGAAGGCCGCCGGCGAGCTCAAGCCGGATTTAATCTTTCTGGACGTGCAGATGCCCAAGCTCAATGGCTTTGAGGTGCTGGAGCTGCTGGAGCCGGCCGCCGGGCGGGGCGCGCCGGCGGTGATTTTTACCACCGCCTATGATCAGTACGCCTTGCGCGCCTTTGACGCCCATGCCATTGATTACCTGCTCAAACCCTTCAGCCAGGAGCGCTTTACCGCCGCCTGGGAGCGCGCCGGCGAGCGCCTGCGCGGCCAGGCCCGGGAGGGCGCCGGCGAGCCAGCGGAAGTCGAACGGGCCGCGGCGGCGCGGCTTTCCGCCACCGAACTGGCCCGCCAGGCGCAAGCCCAGCCGCTCGACCGGCTGGTGGTCAAAGACGGCGCGCGGATCGCGTTTATTCCCCTTGAACAGCTGATGGCGGCGGAGGCACAGGACGACTACGTGGCCCTGCACACGGCCGAAAAAACCTGGCTGAAAAAACAAACCATCGCCAGCCTGGAAGCGCAGCTCGACCCGGGCCGGTTTCTGCGGGTGCACCGCGGCTGGATCGTCAATCTGACCGCCCTGGCGCGGCTCGAGCCGCTGGGCAAAGAGCGGTTTGTGCTGATACTGCACAATGGACGCCAGGTGCCGGTGAGCCAGGCCGGATATGAACGGCTGCGGCAGTTCTGGGGGACATAAGAACCTGTCTCATAAAGCCGTGTGTAGTAAAGTTTACGCTATGCATGCGACTTTATCTTTCGCTTACAATTCCGCCAAATGCGCGGAATTGTTTCGCTGGAAAAGCCGCAAACCTACCCTGATTTGATGCTATGCACCATTTATGAGACAGGTTCAAGTCCGGACCGGGCTGAAGGAGGGATATGAAATTCGCATTCCACAGAGCACGCATGGCGCTGGGAATGGCATGCCTGCTCTATATGCCCGCCGCCTGGGCCCAGTATTCGGGCGCGCCCACGCAAAGCTCACCCATGCCCCAGATGCCGGTGATGACGATGCCGCGCCAGCATATTCCCGCCTACATACGGGATCATATGCTGAAAGAGCAGGAGCGCGAGAACCAGGCCAAAATTCAAAAAGAAGCCAACCGGCTGCTGGCGCTGGCGCAAAAGCTGCATGATCTGCTGTTGAAAACCAACCACGACGTACTGCCGGCGGCGGCGATTGCCGAAACCCGGGAAATCGAGAAGCTGGCGCGCAGGCTGCATTCGCGGCTGAAAAATGGGCATTAAATTAAAACTGGGCCTTTAAGAAAATGCCGCGTGGCGGTTTTTACCTTTATGTAAAGCCGGGCGATCAATGCCGGGCGATGGTTAAAACCTGCAATCCGGGCGCAATGGTTGGCGGCTGGGGCGCGAGTTTGGCGGCGAGATAGAAATGCGACATCCAGCGGTCGTAGTCGTTGCCGGCGTCAATGGTCAAATGCGCCTGAGCGCCGCCGGCGACGATGTGCTGCCATTTGGGCTGGGCCGCGCTCTGATAGACGGCGGCCGCCATGGCGGCGGGCGTGTTGCGGTCATTGTCGCCGTATAAGATGAGTTTGGGCCCGGGATAACGCTGGATGTCGCCGGCAATGGAGGGATGAGCGGGCAGCATCCAGCCGGCCAGCGGCATGAACGAATTTGCCCAGGCGCGCAGGCTGGGAAACGGCGACTCCAGGACCAGGCCGCCCACATGCGGGTGCCGCGCGGCCAGATGCATGGCGACGGCGCTGCCCAGCCCGTCGCCCTGAATCACGATTTTGGCGGCCGGAATTTTGCGCGTCCGGCGGAGATACTGATAGGCCGCCTCGCCATCCTGAAACATGCCCGCGAGCGAGGCCTGGCCGGTGCTCCGGCCGTAGCCGCGGTAGTCCACCAGCAGCAGATTGCTGCCCAGATGACGCAGGCGCAGAATCTGCTCGTTCTCGCGGGTGATGTTGCCGCGGCGGCCATGCAGCAGCAACACCGTGCGCTGGGGGGAGTAGCCCGCAATCCACCAGCCGGCCAGCCGCACTTGCGGGTTTTCGGGAATGACCACGTTCTGCGCGTGGTAGAGCGAGCCGACACTCCACTGACCGGCGGGATAGACTTCCGGCGCCAGGAGCCACTGCCCGACTTCAACCCGCAAAAAAACAAGGTAGCAGGCAAATAAAATACCCAGCGCGATGAGCAGGCTGAGGCCGGCGCGTCTCATGAAAATCAGTATAGGCGGGTGCGGGTTGCAAGTATATGCGCGCCATGGGCCACGGCGGGATTTTAAGCCGGGTAAAGTTCAATTTCCATCGCGGGAAGGCGGACCATACTGTTATGCTGAATATTCCGGCACTGTGGCGGGCAAAAAGCAGGAATTTTTAAATCCTCCTTCCGGCTCCGCCCAGCCTGACCGGAGAAAAATCCAAAACTCAGGGTGATTATGGCGAAAACCATATATTTTTTTGGCAACGGCCAAGCCGAAGGCCACGGCAAGATGAAAGATGAACTGGGCGGCAAAGGCGCCGGGCTGGCGGAGATGACCAACGCCGGGCTGCCGGTGCCTCCGGGGTTCACCATAGCCACCGAAGCCTGCCGGGATTGGATTCGCCGCGGCCGCCGCAATGCGCCCGAGCTGGAACAGGAAATGCGCCAGGCGCTGACCCGGCTGGAACAACTGCAGGGGCAGACGCTGGGCGGGGCCGAGAATCCGCTGCTGGTGAGCGTGCGCAGCGGCGCCAAATTTTCCATGCCGGGCATGATGGATACCATCCTCAACCTCGGCCTGAACGACCGCAGCGTGGAGGGGCTGGCGCGGCGCACGCAAAACCCGCGCTTCGCCTACGACTCCTACCGCCGGCTGATCCAGATGTTCGGCAGCGTGGTGCTCGAGATTGAGAAAAAAGAGTTCGAGCACATTTTTGACGGCCGCAAAGCCGCGCGCAAAGCCAAGCTGGACACCGAGCTGACGGCGGCCGATCTGCAGCAGGTGATCCGCGGCTACCAGGAGCTGGTGCGCAAAAAAACCGGCCAGCCCTTTCCCCAGGATCCGTTTTTGCAACTGCAGATGGCCCGCGACGCCGTTTTCCGCTCCTGGTTCAACGACCGCGCCGGCCACTATCGCCGCATGAACAATATTTCCGATGATCTGGGCACCGCGGTCAACGTGCAGGCCATGGTATTCGGCAACCTGGGCGAGACCAGCGGCACGGGCGTGGGCTTTACCCGCAACCCGGCCACGGGGGAAAAGGAATTCTACGGCGAGTTTCTGATGAACGCGCAGGGCGAGGATGTGGTGGCCGGCATTCGCACGCCGGTGCACATTTCGGAGCTGCACCGGCTGATGCCCGCCGTCTATAACCAGCTGCGGGACATCACCACGCGCCTCGAAAACCATTACCGCGACATGCAGGATTTTGAGTTCACCATCCAGGACGGCAAGCTCTACATGCTGCAAACCCGCAACGGCAAGCGCACCGGCGGCGCGGCGCTCAAGGTGGCCATGGACATGGTGAGCGAGAAGCTGATTACGCGCGAAGAGGCCATCTTTCGCGTGGACGCCAACCAGATTTATGAATTGCTGTTCCCGCGCTTCGATCCCAAGACACTGAAGGCGGCCGAAGCGGCGGCCAGCGGACTGCCCGCCTCGCCGGGCGCGGCGGTGGGCCAGGCGGTGTTTACCGCCGAAGCGGCGGTGGCCTGGCATCAGGCGGGCAAAGGTCCGGTGCTGCTGGTGCGGGGCGAAACCACGCCGGAAGACATTCGCGGCATGGAAGTGGCGGCCGGCATTCTGACCTCGCGCGGCGGCATGACCAGCCACGCCGCCGTGGTGACCCGCGGCATGGGCAAATGCTGCGTGGCCGGCGCGGGCACCATTCTGGTGGATGAGAGCCGGCGCCAGTTCACGGTCGGGAAGCGGGTGGTGCGCGAGGGCGAATGGCTCTCGATTGACGGTTCCACCGGAAAAATTTATCTCGGCAAACTGCCGACGGCGCCCGCCGACCCCAACGATCCCGCGCTGGTGGAGTTCATGAAGTGGGCCGAACCGCACCGCAAACTCAAGGTGCGCGCCAACGCCGACATTCCCCGCGACGCCCAAGCCGCCCGCGCCTTCGGCGCCGAGGGCATCGGCTTGTGCCGCACCGAACACATGTTCTTCGGCGAAGGCAAAATCGAGCATGTGCGGGCCATGATTCTGGCGGCGGATGAAAAACAGCGCCGCGCCGCCCTCAAGCGCCTGCTGCCGCTGCAGCGGCGGGATTTTACCGGCATTTTCCAGGCGATGGCCGGGCTGCCGGTGACGATCCGCACGCTGGATCCGCCGCTGCATGAGTTTTTGCCCCAGCGCGAGCAGATCATGGTGGATCTGGAGCTGTGGAAATTCGCATCCGGCGCGGCCAAGGCCAAAGCCGGGCGGGAAATTCGCCAGCGCTATGGCGACTACGGCATCCGCGACGCCGCCGGGCTGCAAAAATTACTGGACCGGGTGCAGGAGCTGCACGAGCTGAACCCCATGCTGGGGCTGCGCGGCTGCCGGCTGGGCATTCTCTACCCGGAGATCACGGAAATGCAGGCGCGGGCCATTTTTGAAGCCGCCGCCGGGCTGCTCAAAAAAGGCGTCGAGGTTTATCCCGAAATCATGATTCCGCTGGTGGGCACGCCGCGGGAGCTGGAGCTGCAAAAAGAGATCGTGGACCGCGTGGCCGGCGAGGTCAGCCAGGCCACCGGCCAGAAGCTCAACTATCTGGTCGGCACCATGATCGAACTGCCGCGGGCCGCGCTGGTGGCGGGAGAAATCGCCCGCACCGCGCAATTTTTCAGCTTTGGCACCAACGACCTGACCCAGACCACGTACGGATTTTCCCGCGACGATATCGGCAAGATTCTGCCCTATTATCTCGAGCAGGGCATTCTCAAACAGGATCCCTTCGCCAGCCTGGACCAGGCGGGCGTGGGCCAGCTGGTGCGCCAGGGCACGCAAGCCGGACGCGCCACGCGGCCGGAGTTGAAAGTGGGCATCTGCGGCGAACATGGCGGCGACCCGGCATCGGTGGAATTTTTCCACCACGCGGGGCTGAACTACGTTTCCTGCTCGCCCTATCGCGTGCTGACGGCGCGGCTGGCGGCGGCGCAGGCCGCGGCGGCGGAAAAAAACCAATCCGAGGCCGGCCGCACCCGCTGATGTCATCCGCTGAGTGGGAGGGCCGGGCTGGATCGGCGCAGCCGCTTGAATTTTCAAGCGGCTGCGGCACTGCGATGCGACGCGGCCATTCACGATGCATGAGAAAGCCATGCGCAGGTTCCAGGCCACCGAATGCACCGCCGGCCGGGCCTGGATTCGCGGTCCGCAGGCGGGCCATTTATCACGCGTGCTGCGCATGCGGGCCGGCGACGCCTGTGAAATCGCGCACGCCGGGCGGCTGTGGGCGGCGCGCATACGCTCGCTCGACGCGGGCTGCGTGGAATTGGATTTAGAGGAAGAACTGCCCGCCCCGGCGCCGGCCAGGATTGAATTGGAATTATTTCCCGCGGTGATCCGCTTTCATCGCTTTGAGTGGATGCTGGAAAAAGCGGTGGAACTCGGCGCCAGCGCCATCACGCCAGTACTCAGCGAACGGGTGGATGTCCATTTAACCCAGGCGGCGGACAAGCGCCTGAGCCGCTGGCAGACGATTGCGCGGCAGGCCGCCGAGCAGGCCCGCCGGAGGGATGTTCCCGTGATTCATACGCCGGTCAGAGTGCCTGAATTGTGCCGGCCGGAACAGGCGGATTCCGGCCAGATCATGATTCAATTAAACCCTGAATCTTCAGTAGCTTTGGCGCAATTATTTCAAAATATAGATGAGAGATTGTCGGGGCCGGTTCGCATTATCTCCGGACCCGAGGGCGGCTGGAGCCAGGCCGAAGCGCAGGCGCTGTCAGAGGCGGGCTGGATGGCAGTGCGGCTGGGGCAGGAAATTCTGCGGGCGGAGACGGCGCCGCTGGCGGCGCTGGCCTATTTGAAACTGGCCTTGACAAGCTGACGGCGTGAGCCACGCGGCCGGATGCCATGCCTGGCGGCGATTAGGTTCGCCGGGTTCGCGGCGCTCAGGCCGAGGCCAGCATGAAATCCTGTTGCAGCGTAATGCCCTGGCGGCGCAAAAGCGCCGCGACCGCGGCCCGATTGAGGCGGGTGGCGTCGAATTCAACGCGGATCTGGCGGGCTTCATCGTCGAGGGTGATTTTGCGAATGCCGTAATTCTCATAGAGCCGGCCCAGCCCGGCCATCTGTTCCGGCAACAGCGGATGAACTGCGGTGTAAACGGCATCCACGGCGGTCATATAGCCAGCATATATTGAAAAACCGTCACCGGCATCATTTTTCCGCGCAAGCGTCCAGCCCGGAGAAAAACCGATATAATGTGGGTAAATGCCCGACGCGAAAATTGCTCAACCTGAAGCGCAAATGTCCGACCCGAAGCCGGATCCGCTCGGCATTCTCAAGGGCATGGGGGTGACGCTGCGCAACGCCTTCCGCCCGCCGGTGACCGAGTTTTACCCCGACGCGCCGGTCCATTTTGAGGAGCGCTACCGCGGCGTGCATGTATTGCAGCGGGATGAAAGCGGGCTGGAAAAATGCGTGGCCTGTTTTCTCTGCGCCGCCGCCTGCCCCAGCAACTGCATTTATATCGAAGCCGCGGAAAACACCGGCGTGTTGCGCATCAGCGCCGGCGAGCGCTATGCCAAGACCTACAATATTGACTACAATCGCTGTATTTTCTGCGGCTACTGCGTGGAAGCCTGCCCCACCGACGCGATCACCCACGGCCATGGCTTCGAGCTGGCCACCTACGACGTAGGCAATCTGGTTTACCGCAAAGAGCAGCTTCTGGCGCCCGTGCCGGCGGCCGCCGAGTCTTCCGCGCAGGGTTAAAAACGAAAGCCTGGCGGCGAGACGGGGCCACGGACACGGAGCAAAGGCGGATTTGCGCCCGCCCGCCCGCCTGCGTTATTCTAGAGCAGGGCGGGAGCAGGGGCGCGAGTAACAAGTGGGCGCAAGCCCACTTTTTTATTGCGCAGCTTATGCCGGAGAGCGAAAGCACAATTGACCGCTTACGGGAGCTGGCGGATCATGTGGCCGGCCAGTTCGGGCTGGAGTTGTGGGATTTGGAATTGGCCGGGTCGGGCCGGGGCCGGACTCTGCGGGTTTATCTGGATAAATCCGCGGGGGTCACGCTGGAGGATTGCGAGCGGTTTAGCCGCCAATTCAGCGCCCTGCTGGATGCCGAAAACGTCATCCCGGGCGCGGGCTATCTGCTGGAAGCCTCTTCACCCGGATGGGAACGGGTGCTCAAGCGGCCGGACCATTTTCAGCGCTTTGCCGGGCAGCGCGTCCGGCTGACGCTGCACCATGCGCTGCCGGGCGGACAACGGAATCTGACCGGGCGGCTGGAAAGCGCGGACGCGGCGGGGATCGAACTGGCGCCGGAAGCGCCGGGCATTGAGCCGCTGCGGCTGGCGTGGGCGCAATTTCATGGCGCGCGGCTGGCTCCGCGCGACGACCCAGGGTCTGGATTGAAGCGCCCGCGGCCGAAGGCCGGAGCGTAACCCGGCCCGGTCGGTGACGCCCGGGCGGCCAGAGATGAAAGCAGGGATGGCAAGATGGCAAACGCACTCTATCAGCAAGTGGAACAGCTCAGCCGCGACAAGGGCATTGATCCACAAATCGTAGTGGCGGCGATTGAGGACGCAATTCTGCTGGCCACGCGCAAATATTACAAAACCCAGGAAGAGCTGCGCTCGGAGATGGACCGCGAAAGCGGGGAAATCCGCGTGTACGCCATCAAGCTGATCGTGGAAAACGTGCTCAACGAAGAGCGCGAGATCGCGCTGCGCGACGCCCTGAAGCTTGATCCGGCAGCGGTGCTGGGCGGCGAGGTCAAGGTCCGCAAATCCACCGAAGGCCTGGGCCGCATCGCGGCGCAGACGGCCAAGCAGGTGATTTTTCAAAAAGTGCGCGAGGCCGAGCGCGACACCATCTATAACGACTACATCAACCGGGTCGGCGAAATGGTGCACGCCGTGGTCAAGCGGATCGAAAATTTCGAAACCATCGTGGATCTGGACAAAGGGGAAGCCCGGCTGCCCAAGCGCGAGCAGTCGCGGCTGGAGTCGTTCACCCCGGGCGAGCGCATCCGCGTGGTCATCAAAAACGTGGAAAAATCCGCCAAGGGACCGCAAGTCGTGGTGTCGCGCACGGAGCCGCTGCTGGTGCAACGGCTGTTTGAATCGGAGGTGCCGGAAATTTACGACGGCACCATCGTGATTCAGGCGGTGGCCCGCGAGGCGGGCGAGCGCACCAAAATCGCGGTCTATTCCCGCGACAAGGACGTGGATTGCGTGGGCGCCTGCGTGGGGATGAAGGGCATGCGGGTGCAGAGCGTGATTCGCGAGCTGCGGGGCGAAAAAATCGACATTATCGAATACCATTCCGAGATCGCGCAATTTGCCGCCAACGCGCTCAGCCCGGCCAAGATCAGCCGGGTGACCATTCTCGATTCCGAAGCCCACCACCTGGAAGTGGTGGTGGATGACACCCAGCTTTCACTGGCGATCGGGAAAAAGGGACAGAACGTGCGGCTGGCCTCCAAGCTGCTGAGCTGGAAAGTGGACATCAAGAGCGAAGAGGAAAAGCGGCGCGAAGTGGAAGAGCAGATGGCGGCGCTGGTTTCATCTCCGCCCAGTGAGACGGCGCTGGCCCAACTGGCGGGCTTGAGTGAAACCGTCCGCGCCAACCTCGCGGCGGCCAATATCACCACGGTCGAGCAGTTGGGCGGCATGACGCCGGAACAGCTGCAGGAAATTCCCGGCATCGGGCCCAAGACGGTGGAAAAGATTTTTGTGCTGGTGAACCGCTTCTTTGGCGCGAATGTAGAAGGCGCCAATGCCGAAGAAGGTGAAGAAGGCGGCACGCCCGCGCCGGATTCGCCCGATGCGGCCGGTCCACGCAGGGAAAGCGGCGCAACGGGAACCGTGGACGCGGAAACCGGGGTGGACGATACGAATGCCACCGCGGCCGGGGATACGGCCGGTCAGGCGCTGGACGAAGAGCGCGAACAGAGCGTGCTCGATGTTCCCGCGGCCAGCGAGCGCCGGAAATCGGAAACCCCTGATCCGGAAGACCAGTCGGGTCCCGATCCGCAAGGACCGGGCGCGGGGCCGAGTTTATGACCGGGGCATGAAACATTGATGAGCCTGGGAGCCGGCTGGGCCGGAAATCCCGGGCAGAAAATCAGAGATTTGTGAGCGAAACGACAACAGCAAAGATCCGGATCAACGATCTGGCGCGCGAGCTGGAGGTGAAATCCAGCGAGCTCCTGAAATCCCTGCCCTTACTGGGGTTCACGGAAAAAAAGACCCACTCCAGCACGATTGATGAAGATCTGGCCGTTCACGTGCGCCGCTATATCCGCGACGGCATATTGCCGGGAGCGGCGGCGGCGCCGGAAGAGGCTCCGATTACAGCCGTGCCCGCGGCTCCGGTCCCAGCGGCGCCGGAAACAGCTCCCATCGCGGCGCCGGAAGAAGCCGCGCCAACCGCACCGGCCGCCGTAGCCGCACCGGCCGCCGTAGCCGCACCGGCCGCGGCAAGCGAAGCTCCGACACCGGCCGAAGCCGCGCCGGCAGACTCCGCGGCCGCCGCAGTTGAATCAGCGCCGGCTCCGGCCGCCAAAATGCCTACGGCCGTGAGCAAAGCCGCGCCGGCGAAACCGGCACGGCCGCAGGCGCCGCCGCCGGCGGTGGGATTGCGTCCCGCGGCAAAGCCCAGCTCGCCCGCGCCCGGCATCCGCCCCGCGCCCTTGCAGCCCGGACGCTATACTCCGGCCGCCACGCCGGGACTGCGCACCGCGCCCAGCAGCACGATAGCAAAACCAGCCGCCGCCCAGCCCGGACGGCGCGTAATCGTGCCGGTTGCGAGCGAGAGGCCGATTTACAAAGCCCCCGATAAACCGGTGTCGGGCAAGCCCCTGGTGGCACGCACCCAAGCGCTGACGCCGGGCAAACCGATCTATCAGCGTCCGGCTCCCGCCGGCGCCCGGCCCAGCTTTACTCCCGAGGGCCGCAGGCCGCAGCATCCCACCCGGCCGGGCGGCGGCCGCCCGGCCGCACCCGCCGGCCGCCGGCATGAGCCGCGGGTGAAGGAAGGCCCGCTCAAATACCAGTCCCGCGGCGAGGCCGCGTCCGCCGCGGTCGCGGCCAATCAAAACATCGTGATCAGCGAGGGGCTGACGGTTAAGGATTTTTCCGAACGCCTGGGCATGCGCGCGCGCGACGTCATCCGCAAACTGTTTGACCGCGGCGTCATGGCGACCGTCAACCAGTCGCTTGATCTGGAAGTCGCCAAACAAGTGGCGGCCGAGCTGGGGGCGGAAGCCCGCATTGTTTCCTTCGAGGAACAGACGCTGCAAGACCAGGAGCCGGCCGGCGCCGAAGCCGGTCCGCAGAACCTGCGCCCGCGCGCCCCGGTGGTCACGATCATGGGCCACGTGGATCATGGCAAAACCTCGCTGCTCGACGCCATCCGCCAAACCAACGTGGCCGGCGGCGAAGCCGGCGGCATAACCCAGCATATTGGCGCCTACTCGGTGGAAATCACCGATCCCGAATCGCCGGCCGTGGGCCGCCGCATCGTCTTCATTGACACCCCCGGGCATGAGGCCTTTACCCGCATGCGCGCCCGCGGGGCGAAGGTCACCGATCTTGTGGTGCTGGTTGTCGCCGCCGATGACGGCGTGATGCCCCAGACGCTGGAGGCGATGGACCACGCCAAGGCCGCCGGCGTGCCGCTGATCGTCGCGGTCAACAAAATTGACAAGCCCGATGCCGTGCCCGACCGGGTGAAGAAACAGCTCGCCGACCGCGGGCTGGTCCCCGAAGCGTGGGGCGGGCAGACGGTCATGGTGGATGTCTCGGCCAAGGCCAAAACCAATCTGCGCTTGCTGCTGGAAATGATTCTGCTGGTGAGCGACCTGCAGGATCTCAAAGCCGATCCCGACCAGCCCGGACAAGGCGTGGTGCTGGAAGCCGAACTGGACCGCGGCCGCGGGCCGGTGGCGCATGTGCTGGTGCAGACGGGAACCCTCAAGCCGGGAGATACCGTGCTGGCTGGGGCGGTGATGGGCCGGGTGCGCGCGATGTTTGACGATCGCGGCCGGCCGTTGACCGAAGCCGGGCCGGTAACCCCGGTTGAAGTGCTGGGCCTCGAGGGACTGCCCGAGGCCGGCGACCGGCTGGTCGCCATGCAGGACCGCATCAAAGCCCGCCAGATGGTGGAATTCCGCGAGCAGAAGGCCCGCGATATCGCCCTGGCGCGCGCCACCCGCCACAATCTTGAAAGCCTGAGCCAGCAGATGGCGTCCGGGGAAGTCAAGGATCTGCCGCTGATCCTCAAGGCCGATGTGCTGGGTTCGGTTGAGGTGCTGACCGACGCTTTGCAGAAGCTTTCCAACCCCAAAGTGCGGCTGGTCATTCTGCATTCGGGCGTGGGCGCGGTTACGGAAAATGACGTGCTGCTGGCTTCGGCATCGAATGCCGTCATCGTGGGCTTCAGCGTGCGCCCCGAGCGCAAGGCGGCCGAGCTGGCCGAGCAGGAAAAAGTGGATATCCGCCTGCACTCCATCATCTATGAGCTGATGGACGAAATGCGCAAGGCCATGACCGGACTGCTCGATCCGGTGTTCAAGGAAACCGTGACCGGACGCGCCGAAGTGCGCGAAGTCTTCCGCATTCCCAAGGTGGGCGCCATCGCCGGTTGCCTGGTGCGCGAAGGCAAAATCCACCGCGACGCACAGCTGCGGGTGGTGCGCGACGGAGCCGTGGTCTATACCAGCCGGGTCCAATCGCTGCGCCATCTCAAGGAAGATGTCACCGAAATCAAAAACAATATGGAATGCGGCATCGGCATCGCCAATTTCGCCGACGTAAAGGCCGGTGATGTGCTCGAAACCTTTACGGTGGAAAAGATCAGCGCCCTGGCTCTGGCCTGACGGCCCGGGCCGCAAAATGCCGCACGGCGGCTCCCCATGCCCGTCGGCCGCTTGCAAATCGAAATCGAGATTCCCGGCGCACGCTCGCTGAAAGACCGGCGCAACGTGGTGCGCTCGCTCAAACAGCGGCTGCGCGCCCGTTTCAATGTCGCGGTCGCGGAAATGGATGCCGCCGTGGTCTGGAATCGCGCCAGCCTTACGGTTGCCGCCGTCAGCCACGATGCCGCTTATCTGCGCGGACAACTCGAGCGCGTGGGGGAAAGCGCGATATCG
>JAKAZV010000153.1 GCA_021826505.1 Acidobacteriota bacterium
GGACAGCAGATTGCCAAACGGCGGAGGGCCCCAGGTTTTGAAAACCAGATCAATGGCCTGCTGAAAATCGGCCGGTGAGACGCTCTGCTGGATGATATCGAGATGAATGGGGCTCAAGACGGTGTGATTGGCGTGATAACGCGACCAGATGTACTGGATATAACGGGCGTAGGAGCCGGGCCATTCATAATACTTTTTCCAGCATTGGCTGACATCGCGGCGGGCGGCTTCGAGAAAAATCATGAAGCCCTGCTGGTTGAGCCAGTCGAGCTTGCGGTCTATGGCCTGAAAATAAGCCGGGTTGATGCGGTTGATATCGGGAAAGACATTGGCGTAGCCGGGGACCTTGCCGGGGAAAAAGAACGGCTGCCCGCCTTCGTTGGACATATTTTTCGCGCTATCCGTTCCAAACTGCAGCCAGGCGGAGCGGACGGTGGTATGGGCGGCGTCGTCCATGACCAGATTCCAGGGAAGGCCATCGGTTTCCCAGTTGGGAAAACTGGCGATCATATTGATCCAGTTGTAGCCCTGGGCTTTGCGGAAGCGGACGTAATCCTTAAAACCAGCCTGGGGGCCGATCGGGCGGGGGCGGTCATCGTCATGCCAGGGGAAACAGTGAGTGCCGGCGGCCCACCAGGTATCGCCAACGGCAAAGAAAGGCGTGCCGTCGGGGTGCTCCAGGGCATGGCGATTGGCGGTGGCGCGGGGATAGCCGCGGCGCAGCGGATTGGCGGCGAGCTCATCGGGAGTCCAGGCGCGGGCCTGGAAACTGCCGCGCTGCCCCGCCAGACCGGGATCATGCGGGCGCGAGCCGCTGCGCCAGCGCCAGAGACCCGGCGCAGTGGCCAGCAGACGGACCCGGAAGGTCGAGCCGCCGTCCCAGAAGCCATAGACGCGCCGGTGAAAACCCGGGCCCTCGAGATCAACCCAAACGGTGGCATCCGCATAGGGATTGGCGTAGCGGCGGCGGGCTTGAAAGGCGAGCTCCAGCTTTTGCCAGACGGGATGCAGAGGCCGGCGCGAGCCGGATGGAATTTCCGGATGGTTCAGGATGGCGGGCAGGGCCACCCCCTGCAATAGAAAGCCGCGGCGGGTCATTCCCTCTCTGGGTGGCATGGTCAAAATTATAATGAAATCAGATGCCCAGGGACGGCAAGATTCAGACCGTGGTGCTGCTGAGCGGCGGCATGGACAGCTGCGTCTGCGCGGCCGAGGCGGCGCGGATGGGCGGCGCGGCATTTTTGCACGTGGATTACGGCCAGCGCACCGAAGCCCGCGAGCGGCAGGCCTTTGAGGCGATGGCGGAGCATTTTCAGGCCGCGCGGAGGATGATCGCGCGGCTGGATATGCTGGGACAGATTGGCGGCTCGGCGCTGACCGACGCCAGCCTGGCGGTGCCCGAGCAGGGGCTGAGCGCGGGCATTCCCATCACGTATGTGCCGTTCCGCAACGCGCATTTTCTGGCCATGGCGGTTTCGTGGGCGGAAGTGCTGGGAGCGGCACGGATCATGATCGGAGCGGTGGAGCCGGACAGCTCGGGGTATCCGGATTGCCGGCCGCGCTATTATGAGATTTTTAACCAGCTCATCGCGGCGGGCACGCGGGAAGGCAACATCCGGATTGAAACCCCGCTGATCGCCCTGACCAAGGAAGCGATTGTCCGGCGCGGCCTTGAACTGGGCGCCCCCTTTCATCTATCGTGGTCGTGTTACCAAAATTCAACGGAAGCCTGCGGCCGCTGTGACAGTTGCCGCCTGCGCCGCCGGGCGTTCCGGCAAGCGGGCGTGACTGATCCCATCCCCTATGCCGTGGCGCCAGAGGAGAGACAATGAAACGCTGGTTTGGAATGCAAATCGCCGGCCTGGCGGGCATAATGCTGCTGGGCTCGCTGGCGGGCTGGGCCCAGGTGACGGCAATCAAAGGCAAGGTGACCGGACCCAACGGCCAGCCGCTGGCGGGCGCGGTGGTCAAATTTCATCGCACGGATATCAGCGGGACCTATCAGGTCAAGACCAATAAAAAAGGCAAGTACGGCCATTACGGGCTGCCGTTCGGGGAGTATAACATCACCGTCTATGATCCCAAGACGGGCAAAGCTCTTTACACATGGAATAAAGTTCACACGCAGTATGGGCAGGTGCTGCATGTCAACTTCAATCTGCAGAAGCTGGCGCACCAGCCGGTCAACACCACCAAGATGGACACCAAAGAACTGGCGCTCTATAAAAAAGCCCTGGCCAAGCGGCTGAAGGCGCAGATGGAAAACGCGAAAGTGGGCCAGCTGAACCAAATGCTCGTGGAGAATCATCAACTGGCGGTCGCGGGGCAGTGGCAGCAGGCGGCGCAACTGATGCAAAAGGCAATCTCGCTGGACCAGACGCATGCGCTGCTGTATGCCACGCTGGGCAACGACTACAGCGGCGGCAAGCTTTGGACGCAGGCGATTCCGGCCTACCAGAAAGCCATTGCGATGAAGCCGGTGACGACGGCGACGCCGCTGCCGGAGAAAAAAGCGGTGGCCAGCTATTTTTCGGGACTGGCGACGGCGCAGGCCAACGCGGGGCAGATTCCGGCGGCCGAAGCCAACTTCAAAAAAGCCATTGAGCTCGATCCCACCCAGGCGGGGCTGGCGTTTTCGAACGAGGCGGTGATTTTCTACAACTCCAACCAGAGCGACGCGGCGCTGAAATACGCGGTGAAAGCCATTGCCGCCGATCCGAGCAATTCCAATGCCTGGTTTATCAAGGCCATGTGCCTGATGAACATGGCCAGCGTGGATCCCAAAACCGGGAAAGTCGTGCCGGCGCCGGGAACGATCGCGGCGTTCAAGAAATATATCGCGCTCGACCCCAACGGCCCCAACGTGGGCGAGGCGCAGGCCAGCATACAGGCGCTGACCGGCAAGGTGCAGACGAGCATTCAACAGCACTGACAAGCTTTCAGCATGAATCCCTATCTCTGGGTGCTGGCGGGGCTGGCGGCGGGCCTGGTGGCGATCAGCCTGGCGCGGCTGCGGCGCACGCATACGGGCACGGATTTTCTGGTGGCCGGGCGCAGCCTGCCGGCCGGGGTGCTGATCTTCACGCTGCTGTCGAGCTGGATCGGCGCCGGCAGCCTGTTTGCGGGCGCCGAAAACGCCTTCCATAACGGGATGGCGGCGCTGTGGATGCCGGCCGGCGGCTGGGCGGGGCTGATCATCATTTATTTTGTCGCGCCGCGGGCGCGGCAGTTCGCGCAGTACACGATTCCCGATCTGCTCGAAACCCGGTTCGGGCCGGCCACGCGGCTCATGGGCATGATCGCCATTCTGCTGGCCTATACCGCGATCACCTCGTATCAGTTCAAAGGCGGCGGGGACATTCTGGCCCTGACCACCGGCATTTCGCCGACCCAGGGCACGGCGATCATCGCCGGATTTGTCATTGCCTTCACCGCGCTGGCGGGCATGAGCTCGATCGCCTATCTGGATGTGGCGATCGGGCTGATCGCCACGGTGGGACTGCTGGCGGCGTTGCCGGTATTGCTGGCGCATGCCGGAGGCTGGACGGGGGTCGAGCGGGCGCTGCCGGCCACGCATTTCGAGGTGCTGGGAAATCTTTCGATCTGGCAGGCGCTGGGGTATTTTCTGCCGGTCTTTCTGCTGATGCTGGGCAACCAGAACATGTACCAGAAGTTTTTTTCCGCGCGCTCGCCGCGGGACGCGCGGCGGGCGGTGGTGGGCTGGGTGATCGGCACGATCATTCTGGAAACCGTGATTGTGGTGCTGGCGGTGATCGGATCGGCGCTGTACCATGGCGCGCCGGGGCTGAAGCCGCGGGAAATTATCGCCTATACGGCGCGGCATGGACTGCCGGTCTGGCTGGGCGCGGTGCTGATGGGGGCGATTTTCGCCAAAGTGGTTTCCACCGGAAATAATTATCTGTTTTCCCCGGCCACCAACCTGGTGCACGACGTGTATGCGCGATGGATCCGTCCCCAGGCGGGGGAAAGGGAAATACTGATCGCGAGCCGCTGGATGGTGGTGCTGCTGGGAGTGTTTGCGCTGGCGCAGACGTTTCAGGCTTCGGTCTTAACCGTGATGCTCTACGCCTATACGATCTATAGCGCGGCCATCACGCCGGTGGTGATGGCGGCCTTTTTCTGGAAGCGGGCCACGCGGCAGGGCGCGGCCATTTCGGTGGGCCTGGGCATTGCAGTCACGGTGGGCTGGAATGTGATTCCGATGATCGCCGGACGGGGCACGGGAGCGCTGGCACCGGTGCTGCATTTCATGCGCGGCATGGACGCGGTCTATCCGGCGGTGGTGATTTCAGTGCTGGCGCTGCTGATCGTAAGCTGGTGCACGCCGGCGCCGATTCCACAGCAGCCGCAGCGTCCGTTATATCAGACGGTTTGAGATGGATCCTTACTCTTTTGCTTGAAGTGTCACCATGCCGAACCAGGCCAAACCCGAATCTTTATTGAAGCTGCAAACGCTGGCCACGGAGGCGGTGCTGCCGGCCAGCCGGAAACTGGATGCCATGACGAGCCGGCAGATCGTGGCGCTGATGCACCGCGAAGACCAGCGGGCGGTGAAGGCGGTGGGTCAGGCATTAAAGGCGGTCGCGCGAGCGGTGGATGTGATTGCGGAACGATGGCGGCGGGGCGGACGGCTGATCTATGTGGGCGCGGGAACCAGCGGGAGACTGAGATC
>JAKAZV010000154.1 GCA_021826505.1 Acidobacteriota bacterium
GTTCACGATTGCCCACATGGGGTTATCCGCCCAGCGCACGAGAGCGGTGCAATGGTTCTATTACCCGGTGGGCCACATGCTCTATGTCAACCCCAGGGCACTGCCGGCTCTGGCGCGTAACATTGATGCCTTCATTGCCGGTTCCTATCGTCATTAAGCTCACGCATTTCTATTGGAAACAGCCATGAAATCCCGATTCGCCTTCATTCTTTTCATTCTGCTGCCGGTGAGTGCCGGCTGGGCCGCGCCCAAGCCGAAAAAGCCGCACGGCCTGCCGGTGCCCAAGGAAAAAGCCATTCGCACCCAGGCCAGCGTGACCGTCGCCGGCCAGACCCTGCATTACACCGCGACCGCCGGCAATCTGCTGCTCTATAACGGCAAGCATAAGGCCATTGCCAGCGTCTTTTATATCGCCTATACCCTCAACGGCGTTCCGTCCTCCCGGCGGCCGGTGACTTTCGCCTACAACGGCGGACCGGGCTATGCCTCGGCGCTGGTGGATATCGGCGGCTTCGGGCCGCGGCGCCTCATCTGGCCGGGGGTGGGAGATGCGCAGGCGGAACAGCCGCCCTACCGGCTGGTCAACAATCCCTACACCATTCTGCCCGTAACCGACCTGGTGTTTATTGACGCCGTGGGAACCGGCTACAGCCGCATTGTCGGCCAGGGCAAGCCCAAAATGTTTTACGGCATCAACGCCGACGGCCTCGCCTTTACCCAGTTCATTGAGCGCTACCTGAAAAAATATCAGCGCTGGAACTCGCCCAAATTTCTGCTGGGCGAAAGCTACGGCACCACGCGCTCGGCGGTGGTGGCCAATGATCTGGTCAATCAGGGCGTCTATCTGAACGGCGTGATGATGTGCTCGACCGTGCTGGATTTTCCCACCATCAACTTTGTCGCCGGCAACGATCTGCCCTATCTGACCTATCTGCCCTCCTATGCCGCCTCCGCCTGGTATCACCACCGGCTTCATCCCGCGCCGGCGACGGTGCGGGCCGCGGTCGCGGCGGCGGAAAAATACGTGAACTCCTACAGCCGGGCGCTCTGGGCCGGCGATCAGCTCAGCCCGGCGAAGAAGCAAGCCGTGGCCGCGCATCTGGCGCAGTTGACCGGCATTCCCGCCAGGCTCTGGATTCAGGCCGATCTGCGGCTGACGCTGCCGGTTTTCATGCGGCGGCTGATGGGGCCGAGCGGCCCCATGACCGGTCGCTACGACGACCGCTTCCTCACGCCCGAGCTGCAGCCGGTGCTGCCGATTCCCGGCAACTCGGCGGCGGGCGCGAGCAATACCGCCATCAACGGCGCCCTGACCGCCAGCTTCGACAACTATCTCACCCAGGACCTGCATTTCACCAGCTCGCGGCTTTATAAACAGAATTCGAACAAAGTCTTTGCCGCCTGGAAGTGGGACTATCGCTCGCCGCTCAACGCCCTGGGCAGCGGGGTGGGCAATCTGCATTCACGCAACGTGGCGCCGGCGCTGGCCCGCGCCATGGGCAACGATCCCGGCATGCAGTTGATGATGAACAACGGCTACTACGACATGGCCACGCCGTTTTATGCCACCCAGTACACCATTCACCACATGGGCCTGACGCCGAAGCTGGAGCGCAACGTGCATTGGTTCTACTACCCGGTCGGCCATATGCTCTACGTCAATCCGCGGGCTCTGCCAATGCTGGCGCGGAATATGGACGCCTTTATCCAGGCTGCGGCGAAGTGAGGCTCGCGGCTTGTTTCCCGGTGACAGTGTCGGCGATGTACGTGATGCCCATAAACTATTCCAACGGATGGCCGAGCAGGCGCTCAATCCGCTTGGGGATGGGCGGATGGGTGGAAAACAGATTCGAGAACCATTGCCGCGCCGCGGGCTGAATAATGAACAAATGCGCGGTCGAAGGCGTGGCCGGCATGGGCGAGCGGCGGGCGCAGGCATCGAGCTTGGCCAGAGCGCGGGCCAAGGCCTGGGGATTGCCGGTCCAATGCGCGCCGCTCTGGTCGGCGGCATATTCGCGCGAGCGGGAAATGGCCAGTTGAATCAGGGTCGCGGCCAACGGCGCCAGAAACAGCAGCGCCAGCATGCCGAAAATGCCTCCCTCGCGGTTGTTACGGCGGTTGCCGCCCAGGCCGCCGAACATGGCGGCAAAGCCGGCCCAGCGGGCCAGCATCATGATCGCGCCGGCCACGGTGGCGGCGATGGAGCTGATGAGAATGTCGCGGTTGCGGACGTGGCCCAGCTCATGGCCGATGACGCCTTCGAGTTCCTCGTCATCGAGCAGGTCGAGGATGCCCTGGGTAACGGCGACGGAGGCGTGCTGGGGATTGCGGCCGGTGGCAAAGGCATTGGGCGAGTTCGCGGGAATGACATAGACCCTGGGCATGGGCAGGTTCTCGCGCCCGGTCAGGCCTTCGAGAATGCGATAGACCCGCGGCAGTTGCTCGCGCGTCGCCGGCTGGGCGGAATAGGTGCGCAGGGCGATCTTGTCGGAGTAGAAATAGGAGACGAAATTCATGACCGCAGCAAAGCCCAGGGCCAGAATCAGCCCGGTCTGGCCGCCCAGCCAATCGCCGATCAGCATGAGCAGCAGGGTCAGCGCGGTCATTAAAAACGCGGTCTTAAAAATCTGCATGATGGCTTCCTCTTCTTTTCATTGCTTCTGATTCTTAGTTTATCTCTGCTCACCAGCGGCGGCCGATTCTTCACTTCTGCCCTTATCCCGCGGCCCGCAATTTGCCGGGCAGGGGAGTAAAGCGCAGCTCCGCCGCGCCCGGCGCGCGGTCAGCGCGCAGGCGGGCGCCGGGCGGAATTTCGCCCTTGAGGATGGCCGTGGCCAGCGGATTCTGCACCAGGCGCTGCAGGGCGCGCTTGAGCGGGCGCGCGCCGTACCGCGGGTCGTAGCCTTCCCGCACCAGCAGTTCGCGGGCCGCGGGCGTAAGCTCAAGTTCGATCTGCCGCTCGGCCAGCATTTTACGCAGATGGGCCAGTTGCAGGTCCACGATGGGCTCCATTTCGGCCGCGGTCAGGGCATGGAAGATGATGATGTCATCCACGCGGTTCAAAAACTCCGGCTTGAAGCTGGCGCGCAGCAGATTCATCACCTGATCGCGCGCCGCGGGCGTCACTTCGCCGTTCTGAAATGATTCCAGACCCAGATACTGGCTGCCCAGGTTCGAAGTCATGATCACGACGGTATGACGGAAGTCCACGGTGCGGCCTTTGCCGTCGGTGAGCCGGCCGTCATCGAGCACCTGGAGCAATATATTAAAGACGTCGGGATGGGCCTTTTCGATTTCATCCAAAAGCAGCACCGCGTAAGGACGCCGGCGCACGGTTTCGGTGAGCTGGCCGCCCTCTTCGTAGCCCACATAGCCGGGAGGGGCGCCGATCAGGCGCGCCACCGCGTGTTTTTCCATGTATTCGCTCATGTCGAGGCGGACCATGGCGTGTTCGTCATCGAACAGGAACTCGGCCAGCGCGCGGGCCAGCTCGGTTTTGCCCACGCCGGTTGGCCCGAGAAATAAAAACGAGCCCAGCGGCCGCCGCGGATCGCTTAGACCGGCGCGGGCGCGGCGGATGGCGTCGCTGACGGCGCGCACCGCGGCGTCCTGTCCCACCACGCGCTGGTGCAGCCGGGTTTCCATTTGCACCAGCTTCTGCATTTCGGCCTCGAGCAGACGCTGCACGGGAATGCCGGTCCACTTGGCCACAATGCGGGCGATATCCTCGGCCGTGACCTCTTCCTGCAGCAGCCGGGTCGTCTTTTCCAATTCCCGCAGCTTCATCTGGGCGGCTTGCAGCTCGCGCTCGAGTTCGACCTTGCGGCCATAGCGGATCTCGGCCACCTGGCTGAGATCGCCGGCGCGTTCGGCCTGCGACTCGCGGTTTTGCAGTTCTTCCTGGCGGGCTTTGAGCCGGCTGACTTGCTGGATGACTTCTTTTTCCCGCGTCCAGCGCGCGTTCAGGGCCGCGGCCTTTTCCCGCAGATCGGCGATTTCAGCCTCGATTTTCTTGCGCCGCTGTTTCGAATGCGGATCTTTCTCGCGGGCCAGGGCGGTGCGCTCAATTTCGAGCTGGGTGATGCGGCGCTCGAGTTCTTCAATTTCGGCGGGGCGGGAATCGAGCTGCATGCGCAGCCCGGCCGCCGCCTCATCCACCAGATCAATGGCTTTATCGGGTAGAAAGCGGTCGCTGATATAGCGCTGGGAAAGCCGGGCCGCCGCCACCAGCGCCGCGTCCTGAATGCGCACGCCGTGATGCACCTCATAGCGCTCCTGCAAGCCGCGCAGGATGGCCAGGGTGGACTCGACGGACGGCTCGCCCACATAGACCGGCTGGAAGCGGCGCTCGAGGGCGGCGTCTTTTTCAATATATTTCTGGTATTCGGACAGGGTGGTCGCGCCAATCGCCCGCAACTCGCCGCGGGCCAATGCCGGCTTGAGCATGTTAGAGGCATCCATGGAGCCCTCGGCCGCGCCGGCGCCCACGAGAGTGTGCAGCTCGTCAATGAAGAGAATGATCTGGCCGCCGGCGTCTTCGATTTCCTTGAGCACCGCTTTGAGCCGGTCTTCAAATTCGCCCCGGTATTTGGCGCCGGCCACCAGCGCGCCGAGATCGAGCCCCACCACGCGCTTGGATTTCAAGGCCTCCGGCACGTCGCCGGCGACGATGCGCCGGGCCAGCCCCT
>JAKAZV010000040.1 GCA_021826505.1 Acidobacteriota bacterium
ACCGTTCAAGAGCCGGAATTCCCGCCGCAGTTAATTGAGGCTGGCCGTCTGCTGCTCTTCGACCACCTGGCCATCGAAAAGATGAACCGTGCGGCCGGCATGGCGCGCGAAGCGGGCATCGTGGGTGACCATGCAGATGGTGGCGCCTTCGCGGTGCAGGTTGTGCAGCAGCTCCATCACCGCCTCGCCGTTGGCCGAGTCGAGATTGCCGGTGGGCTCGTCGGCGAGCAGGATGGCGGGCTGGCCGGAGAGCGCCCGCGCCACCGCCACGCGCTGCTGCTGGCCGCCGGAAAGCTGGCTGGGCAGATGGCGGGCGCGGTGCAGCATGCCCACCTTCTCCAGTGATTCGTTCACCCGCTGCTTGCGCTCGGCCGCCGGCATGCCGCGATAGGTCAGCGGCAGCTCGACATTTTCAAACACCGTGAGATCGCCAATCAGATTGAAATTCTGAAAGATAAAGCCAATCTCGCGGTTGCGGATGCGGCAGCGCTCGCTCAGGCTGAGCGATTCCACCGGCCGGTCCTTGAGCAGATACCGGCCCTCGCTGGGGGTATCGAGCAAGCCCAGAATCGAGAGCAGCGTGGATTTGCCGCAGCCCGAAGGCCCGGCGATCGAGACATATTCACCGGGCTGAATATCGAGATGAATTTTGGCGAGCGCGTGGGTTTCCACCTCGTCGGTGTAAAACACCTTGGTCACGCCCTCCAGGTGAATCAGCGATGGTTCCATGGCAAAGTTTCCTTCGAGCAGTTCGGTCATTCCCCAGTCATTACTAGCTGTGCAGCCGGATCCGGTTATAGCTGTCCCAGGCCGACATATCGGAAAGGATCACGCGGTCCCCGGGCCGCAAGCCGCGCAGGATCTGCACCTGATCCACCGAGGTAGCGCCCAGGCGCACCGGCACGCGCAGCGCGGTGCCGTCGGGCTGAATTTTGAACAGCCCCACGGTGCTGTCACGGCGGGCATCCGCGGGCCGGCCCAGGTAAATAACGTTGTTCAACCGGGCCAGCCGGATGGTGCCCTCCACACTGAGATCGGGCCGCGCGCCCGGCGGCAGCGGGCCGCGCAAGGCCACGTCCACGCGCACCGTGCCGTTGCTGACCATGGGGCTGATGCGGGTCACCTGGCCCGGCACCAGGCCATTATGCGTGTCTATGACCGCGCTCTGGCCAAGCGCCACATCGCGGGCCTGGGTTTCGGCGATCTGAATGCGGGCCTTGAGCTGATCGGGGCGCGCCACCTTGGCCAGGATGGCTCCGGCAGTCACCCATTGCCCCACCTGCACCGGTAAATCCTGCAATACGCCGGCCGCGCCGGCACGCACCTGCAGCTCATTCACCTGGGTTTGTTTCAGGCGGTAGAGCGTGCGCAGGGCTTGCAGCTTCGCATGTTCGGCAATCAATTGCGCCTGCATGGACTGCCGCTGGGCGGTGAGATTGCGGCGGCTGATCAGAAGTTGCAGCGCCAGACTGGCGGCTTTTTTTCGGTCCTGCCGCGCGGTAAAGGCCGCCACCAGGCCGCGCCCCAGCAGGGTTTGATCGGAAGCGGCTCTGGCCTCGGCCCGCTGCCATTGGTCTTGCAGCACCGCCGTGGCCTGCTCCTGCGCCAGGACCTTGCTTTCCAGATCGGCTTGCAGTTGGCGCAGGCCGGCGGCGGTCTCGGCGACCTGAAAACGGGCGCTGACGGCGGCCTGCTCCAGCGTGGGGTTGCTCAAAATCAAAAGCCGCGTGCCGGGTTTGACCGCGGCGCCGGGCTCGACCAGGCGCTGGATGACGCGCGCGTCGCTGTCGGCGGGAATAAAGAGAATGTTTTTCGGCACCAGCTTGCCCAGGCCGCGCACCTGGATCACCATGTTGCCGCGATGCACCGAGCCAATCCAGACGGAGGAAGAGTTCACGCTGGGCGGCGCCGGCTTCAGCCGTGAGATGGCGAGCGTGATGCCGGCCAGTACGACGACTCCAGCACTGGCCAGCATCCAGCGCTTGCGGCGCTTCTGGCGGGCGACATTGGGACGGGCGATATCCATAGACTTCGGGTTTCCGTGATTTCTGCTAACGCCTAATTTATGGCAAACCGATGGCCAAACCAATGAATTTCATAGGTCTTTATAAATGTGCAACTTACAAAGGGTCTGGCGGGCTGGCGGCGCCGGCAAGTGTCCGATTTTGGGATTTGAGTGTCGCAAAACGCGACAACTTCGCGCCCGGCAGACGTCAGCGCAGCCATTCTTCGAGCGCGGTCGCCTGCGCGGTTTTATCGTCGCGATACTTCACAATCACCGGCGTGGCCAGCGATAAGCCCCAGCTCCGGCCCGGCTCGCGCGTCACCGCGCGGGCGCCGGGCACCACCACGGCGTCCGGAGGAATCCGCAGCGGAGCTTCGTCCTGGGCGCGATAGATCTGGCTGCGCACCAGATCGTAAACCGGCGTGGAGCGGGTCAAAATCACGCCCGACCCCAGCACGGCGCGGGCGCCAACGTGGGTGCCTTCATAAATGCCACAGTTGCCGCCCACCATGACATCGTCTTCGATAATGACCGGGGCGGCGTTCACCGGCTCGAGCACCCCGCCCACCTGGGCCGCGGCGCTCAAATGGACGCGCTCGCCGATCTGGGCGCAGGAGCCGACGAGGGCATGGGAATCAATCAGCGTCCCGGCGCCAACGTAAGCCCCGATATTGATGAATACCGGCGGCACGCAGATCACCCCGGCCGCCAGATAGGCGCCGTCGCGCAGGCTGGAGCCGCCGGGAATGACGCGGATGCCATCCGCGGGAGTAAGCCGCCGCAACGGCAGCGTATCCTTATCGAAAAAAGCCTGGCCTCCCGCCGCGCCCGCCTCCGTCAGTTGACCCAGCCGGAAGCCCAGCAGGATGCCTTGCTTTACCCAGGCATTGACCTGCCAGCCGCCCGCGATAGGTTCGGCGGCGCGGGCCTGGCCGCTGTTCAGCGCGGCCCGCAGGCGGGCAAAATCGCGGAGCGCAGCCTCGCGCACCGGCGCCAGATCGGCAAGTTGCGCGTAGGCGGTAAGCCGCTCGGCCAGCTCGGCTAATTCAGGCGTCATGGGGAAATTAAAAAACGGCCGGCATGATTTTAAACCGCGGCGGCGGTGCGCGGCGCAAGGCCCAGACGATCCAGCACGGCGTAGAGTTTTTGCCGGTTGGCATCGCCGATGGGGGTCATGGGCAGGCGATAGATTTCGTCACAGAAGCCCAGCCGCGCCATGGCCGCCTTCACCGGTATGGGGTTGGATTCGAGAAAATTAGCCTGCAGCAACGGAAGATAGTGGAAGTGCAGTTCGCGGGCGCGCTGCCAGTTATTGTTTCTGGCACAGCGCACCATCTCCGCCATGGGGCCGGGAATCTCGTTGGAAGCCACGCTGATCAGGCCATGTCCGCCCAGGGCGATTAACGGCAAGGTTAAAGGATCGTCGCCCGAGAGCACCAGAAAACCCGGCGGCGCTGCGGCCAGCACATCGCCCATCTGCACTACGCTGCCCGAGGCCTCTTTGACGCCAATCAGGTTGGGAATCTGCGCCAGCCGGGCCAGCGTGGCGGGTTCGATATTGCCCGCCGTGCGCCCGGGAACGTTGTACACGATGACCGGCAGGGGCGCGACGGCGGAGGCTATCTGGGTATAGTGCGCGATCAGGCCGGCCTGGGTAGGTTTGTTATAGGCGGGCGAAACGGAAAGAATTCCGTCCACGCCCAGGTCGCGCACCTGGCGCGCCAGCTCCGTCACCGCCTGGGTATTGTTTCCTCCCGCGCCGGCCAGCACCGGAACCCGGCGCGGCGCGCGGCGCGCTTCCTCCAGGACAATCGAGACGATGCGCAGGTGTTCGGCCGTGGAGAGCGTGACGCTTTCGCCCGTGGTGCCGCCGGGCACCAGAAAATCAATGCCCTGGGCGATCTGGAACTGCGCCAGCCGGCGCAAGGCGGCTTCGTCCAGCGAAGTATCGGGGCGAAAAGGCGTAATCAGCGCCGTACCGCAGCCTTGAAACAGAGCATCCGGCATGGAGATCGTCTGTGATTATAACCTGAAAGGAAAGGTGCATTAATATTAGTTAGCCAGGGGATGAAGCATGCTGATCGGCGACATCATGAGCGGCAAGGTGGTCACGCTTGATCCGGGCGCGAGCGTGAGCGAGGCGGCGCGGAATATGCAGGCGGCCGATGTGGGCGCCATGCCCGTGGTGGACGGCCGCGGCCAATTGCTGGGCATGCTCACCGACCGCGACATTGTGCTGCGCTGCGTGGCCGCCGGAAGATCGCCCAGCCGCTGCCGGGTGAACGAGATCTTGAGCGGCGGCGTGGTGACCGTCTCGGCCGAAACGACGGTGGAGGAAGCGGCGCAGATGATGGCGCGGCACAAAATCCGGCGCCTGCCGGTCACCCGGCGCGGCCGGCTGATCGGCATGGTCTCTCTCGGCGATCTGGCCATCCGGAATCCGCTGCGGCAGTCGGTGTCGGAAACGCTGCTGGGCATTTCCCGGGCGGCGGGCCGAAAAAAAACCCGGCGGACCAAACTTTAAGGCGTGGGCGCGGCCGCGGCGGGCGCGGCTTCGACTTCGGGCAGCAGAATTTCCACTTTGGCGCCCGCGCCGGCGGCGCTTTCAATATGCAATTCCGCCGCCGGGCCGTAGAGCACGCGCAAACGCTCGCGCACATTGGTCAGACCGATGCCGGAACGCGCGGAACCGTCTTTGGCGCGAAAGCCGGCGCCATCGTCTTCCACGCTCAAGCTGACCCGGCCGGCGGCCAGGCGGGCGCGAATCCAGATGCGGCCGCCGTGCAGTTGCTGCGCCAGACCATGGCGGATGGAATTTTCCACGATCGGCTGCAGCAGCATGCTGGGCACCAGCGCGTCCAGGGCGCCGGCTTCGAGATCGTATTCCACTTTTAACTGTTCCGGCCCGAAGCGGGCCAGTTCAATGGCCAGATAATCTTCGACAAATTCAATCTCCTGGCGCAGGGGCACATAATGCTCATGCTCCTGCAGCAGCCGGCGGAGAATGCTGGAGAGCTTGATCACCAGCAGCCGCGCACGGTCGGGCTCGACTCGGATGAGCGAAGCAATGGAGTTGAGCGTGTTGAATAAAAAGTGGGGATTGATCTGGCGGGTCAGCGCGTCCAGCCGGGCCTGCACCAGCAGGCGGCGCTGTTCCTCAAGCTGGCCCTCGATGCGGGTGTTGTTCCAGACCTTGATGGGAATCGCGACCGCCAGCACGGTGGCGAAAAGCATCAGGATGGTTTCCCAGACGGTATCCGGCTCCAATGAATAAAAGCGGACGGGAAAAAGCCGGCCCAGCTCGATCTGCACCAGCGTCAAGCCAAACAGCACCCCGAAGATCAATGCCTGCCAGTCGCGAAAGGGCCGGTCGAGGCGGTTGCGCAGCCAGCGCCAGAGCTCCAGATCTATGAAGGGCGAAAAGGCCCAGATTTCGGCATTATTCGGCGCCACCCGGCGGCAGACGCCGCCGGCCCATCCGGCAAAAAGACAAAACGGCAGGCTGAGCCATTCGTGACCGCCCCAGAAGGCGGGAGCGGAGATGATCACGCCCCCCAGCACCCCGGACCATTGCCCGGCCATCAGGCCGATGAGAAAGGCGCCGGGCAGGCTCAGGTCGGCGGCCATGAAACTGTGCACGGTCATGCGCACGATCACATAGATCGCCATCGGCAGGGCGATGTAGAGCGTGAAATAAATTTTCTCGCGGAGATTGCGCTCGTCTTTATAGAGATAGCGCTTAAAGGCGATCGAGCGCACCAGGGCGCTGGCGGTCGCGACCATCAGGCCGAGCTTGATCAGCAGGGCAACGAGAAAAAGATACATAGCTGTTCAGAGCCGGGGCGGATGCGCCGCGGCTTTTTCCGCGCGCAAAGCCTGGCGCAGCGCCCGCAGATTTTGCCGCAACCGCGGCGCCGGCGCCGCCATGCCACCCTCCGCGGCGCCGCCAAACCGGCAGGCTTCATAGACGCCGGCCAGCTCCAGATACGCCCGCCGCAGCTCGGATGGCGGAAGCTGTTCCGCCATTTCCATCGGCGTTTGCGCCGGCGCCCGGGCATAGCCGGCGCTGCGCAGCCAGGCATGCGCGCGGCGCCACGACCGGATCGCCAGCTGCTGGCCGGGCGTCAGAGCCTGCGTTCGCGCCAGATTGCGGCGGCGGCGCAGCCCATACCCCAGGAACGTCAGGCAGAAACCTAAAACCAGGATCACGGCCACGGTCCGGCGCGGATGACGCGGCGCAAGCTGAATCGCAATCGGAATTTTCCGGCCCCGGCCCGTGAGCTGATTCCAGGCGGCGCGCAGCCAGTTCCGGCCGGTCCGCAGACGCACGCGCCAGTCCTGCCGCAATGCGCGCGCCAGCCGCACCTGGTGGAAAAAATCATAGTTGACCACCCAATCCTGCCAGAAAGTCTGGGCGGCATCGAGCAGCAGCATGGCCCGCGCCCAGGGGCCATGCAGGCTGGGCGCGGCGCCGGGAGGGGTCGCGTCAAAGCCCACCCAGGTGCCCAGGCTGGCTTTTCCGAGCCCCGGCGTGAGCCAAGCGCGCCAGGCGGAGGCAGTAACTAAGCCGCGTGAACCAGCCGGAGCGGGCGGAGGAAAATACGCTTCCACCCATGAATGCGCGTCTTCGCCGCGCACCAGAAATTCCCCCGAATAGCGGTTATAAGGACCGGTGACAAAGCCATTCACCACGCGGGTGGGCACGCCATCGAGGCGGCCCAGAATGGCCAGCGCGGAGGCAAAATACTCGCAGTCGCCGGCATGGGTGCGAAACAGAAAATTGGCCAGCGGATCGCGGCCGCCGGGCAGGCCGGTCAGGGTGTAATGCTCATGCGCGCGCAAATAAAGCTGCAGGACCCGCATGCGGTCCCAGGCATCGCGGGGCGCGTGGGCGACGATGGCGCGGGCCAGGGCGGGCAGGCGCGGATCCAGATGCGGGGGCAGTTGCAGATCACGGCGGCGAATCGCGGCGGGAATCTGCCGGCCGGCGCGCCGCAGTTGCGCCGGCGCGGGCTGGCCAATATCGGAAACCGCGGTGTACGAGGCGCCCCCGGCGCTGGCGCCCAGGCTGGTAATCGTCTGCGTGGCATCGTCCGACAAATCGGGAAATGAGGTCAGGATCAGGCGCACGCCGGGCGCCAGAAATAACACGCCTGTGCCGAGCGGCGCCATGACAATGCGGTATTGCAGTAAACGCGAGGGCCGGCCGGGATAAAACGACGGCGGAAATTCCACCCGTCCAAAAGCCGAGCGCAAAACGCGCGGCCGGGCGGGGTCGAACCAGCTGCGGCCGTTAAAGGACGACAGCGCGCGGCCGCGCCAGTAGATATGCCGGGCCAGGCGGCGCATGGCCCGGCTGTGGGCGCGCGGCCCCAGCAGCCGGATGTGCAGCAGCACCTGCGGGTCGCGCTGCAGCCGGCTGACCGCGCCCAGCCGCACCTGGTTGCTGAAGCCGCTGATGCCGGCGCGGGCCAGCATGGGATTCCAATAGCGGTAGGAAAGCCGCGGCAGAATAAAAAATAACCCCGCCGCCAGCACCACAATGCCCGCCGCCATGGCCAGGGATATTCCGGCCAGCGAGGTGCGCAGCCGCCGGGCCGGATAGGCCGCCGCCTGCCCCGGCGCGGCCGCCTGCCCGGCGCGGAACATCTCATACGCCACAAAGGTGGCCACCAGCAGCAGAATGAAGACAACGAGAAAGAAGAAAAATCCGGCCGCGACGGTGAGCGTGGTCGCGGTCAGAATTTCCAGAAACGCCAGCACGCAAAGGTAAAGGTAATCGCGCGGCGCCGAGGCGGTGAACAGCTTGACCACCGCGACAAACAGCACCAGATGCGCCGTCGCGGTTAAAAAATTGCTGCCCAGCAGGTAATAATCCACCCCGTAGAAAAGGATGTAGAGCAGCGTGATGGCCGTGATCCAGTGGGCGGGAATCCGCGGCTGATAGCCGCGCCACAGAAACAGGCCCCGCAGCAGCAGCGCGCCCGCGCCCACGGCGATGATGCCGGCGCCGAAAAATCCGGTGCCGACGAGCGCGGCAAAACCCGCCGCCAGCAGCAAGAGCAGCAGCGCCTCAAAGTACAGCTTCAGGCCATCCCGCCGCGCGGCCGGCGTAAAGGAGCTGGTGCGGGCCTGCATGCTGACAGTTTACGGCTTCTGGCCGCCGTGACGTGACCCGGCGGCGCTGACTTTGGCCCGCAGATCGCGCCAGAAACGGCGGCGGTCCACCCGCACGATCCAGCGGACGGAACGCCCGCCCGGGCCGGAAGAATAGCGCACGCACTGGCAAGCGAGATGGTAATGCGCGCCGCCCCGCATGCGGGTTGCCGTAAAACCCAGCAGCCAGGCGGCGGTGATGGGGTCCCATTCAATCCAGCTTCCGGGCGGCGCAAACTCGCGGGCGATGTGCGGATGGCGGCGGATGAAGCCGGTAAACACCCCGGCCATCCAGGCGCCCAGCGGTCCCCGCCCGCCCAGCATGGCTTGCGCCCGCGCCGCGCTGAGGGTGAGATAGCGCTCGCAGATATTGGCGGCGCCGATGACGAGCGGCGCGCGGGAATGAAATATGACCCGCCAGGCATAGGGATCGTTGTTGATGTTGTATTCGCTGCCGCCCGCGGGTTCGGCTTTGAAGCCCATGGCCACAATGCGTATGCGCCGGGCCAGCCGGGGCCAGGCCAGCAGGGCCGAACCCAGATCGGTGGCGGCGCCGATTGAAACCACGGTCAGCCGGTGCGTCGGGCTGAATTTCCGCGCGGTCCGGAGCAGAAAACGCACGCCGGCGTTTTCCTGCGGCCGCGCGCCCTGCAGCGGATGCCCGGCGCCGATGAAAACCGGCGGCGCATACGCCTGCGCGCGCCGGATCACATCGCGCGCGCAGGCCGCCGACTCGGCCGGGGTATGGCCCGGGGCATGGGTGCCGATGATCGCCAGCACGCGAATCCCGGGGCTCAGCAGCAGGTCGGCGATATCCCACTGATCGTCGGCATCCACGCCGCAATCGGTGGTGATGATGACGGCTCGCCGGCTGTGCGGGGAAGCGGCCCTGGCGGCCTTTCGCCGCGGGCCCGGCGCGGCCGGCGTGCGGGTCATGCCAAAACCGCTCGCACCGGCGGCCCACAGCACGATGCCGCAGACGGAAATATACAGGGTGAGCCGAGTCGAAGTTCGCATGATTTCACTTTCCAGATTTGCCGATCAGGTCGCATTGGCCTTCCAGGCGCACGCTGGCGCCCGCCCGGGCCATCTGCTCGCGATAATTTTTAAATTCCGTCTCCAGATGCTGCCAGCCTTCATCCACCATGTGCCGCAATTCCTCGCTTTGCAGCACCGCGGCCAGCGCCCCGCGGGGCGAGCCGAAGGGGATCTCGGGCATGCGTTCGGTGCGTTCGGGTTCCAAGAGCGCGGCGCGGCGGTAAGCCTCATTCACCAGCATGGCGGCCTCGGTGGGATGATCGGAGGTCCAGTTGGCGCCCAACAGGTCGTTGAGTTTCGGCTCCAGATGATCGAGCATATGATTCCAGAGCAGGCCGGAAAGGGTTTCAAAGCGGCGGTTCAGCGCCTCGATGGCCTCCATGAGCGGGCGAAAATGCTGGCGCAGCTCTTCCAGCAGCGGCTCATCAATGTCAAAGTGCAGCGGCTCGCCCAGCCGCCCGCTGCGCTCGCGCAGCGGCAGCCAGCGCGAAGCCATCACGCCGCTGATTTCCACCAGTTCCCCGGTTTTGCCGTAGAAGCTTTCCATGCGGTGGCGCAGCCGGCGCAGCGGCCCGGACTTGAGGTCGTTTAAGTGCTCGCGGCGCAGAATCCAGTCCGCCTGCTTGCGCAGGGCATCAAAGCTGGCTTGCGCCACGCAGGCCAGCACCACCACCGCCCAGGCGGCGATGAGCGAAAAAATCGTAACCGGCCGCAGGTGCAGAAAGCGCCACGCCAGCCAATACGCCAGAGCCACATCAGCCAGGGCCAGCAGAGCGGTAAAAAACGATCGCATTGCCCTGAATTGTGGCCGGAAGCGGGAGCGTTTGCAAGACGCCTTCCCCCCCGATGCTCTCTGCTGTCAGATGAAAAACCGCTGTTGGGTCCGGCATAAACTGGTGTACTTTACTTATTTGCCGGCATGAAAAATGCCGGGGTTTTGGGCCACGGCCGAACAAAATCCCGATCGCGGCAAGCTCCCCAAAAACAGGAAAACCATCCATGCTGCCAGCCCAGTGGGAAACCTTCAAACGCGCCGCGCGCCGCGAAAAAATGGACCAGATTCCGATGGCGCTGATCATTGACAGCCCCTGGATTCCCGGCTACCTGGGCATCCGGCATCTGGATTATTTTCTCGACCCCGAGCTGTGGTTCCAGTCGAACCTGAAAATCATGCGCGAGTTTCCGGAGATCATCTTCATCCCCTCCTGGTGGATGGAGTACGGCATGGCGGCCGAGCCTTCGGTGCTGGGCGCCAAGATCAAATTCTGGTCCGACAATACGCCCAGCGAATATCACACTCTCTACCATCTGGAAGACATAGACAGCTTTCCCGAATATGAGGTCGAGGCCGACGGCTTCGCCGGGCTGACGCTGCACCGCATTCAGATGGCGCGCCAGCGCATTCTCGACGCCGGCTACATTCTGCCCATGGTGACGGCGCGCGGCCCCATGTGCACGGCCGGCTTTGTGCGCGGCACCACGAACTTCATGATTGATCTGGTGGAAAATCCGGCCGGCGCGCACAAGCTGCTGGATTTATGCACCCGCATGACGATTGACTGGCTGAAGGCGCAGCAAAAGGTCATGGGCGATACGGTCGAGAGCATCTTCATCCTTGACGACATCGTGGGCTTCGTCAACGAGGAGCATTATCTGGAATTTGCCCACCCCTGCCTCAAGCGCATCTGCGACGCCTTTCCCAAGGACTGGGTCAAGCTCTACCACAACGACGCCGAAGTGGATGCCTGCCTTGACCATCTGCCCGACACCGGCTTCAACGTGCTCAACTGGGGCAAGCAGCGGCATATCACCGAGGTCAAGCGCCGGGTGGGCGACCGCATGTGCCTGATGGGCAACGTCAATCCGCTGGAGGTCGCGGTGCGCGGCACTCCGGAGGAAGTCAAAGACGAAACCCTCGAGGTGCTGGAGGGTTCGGGCGGCGAAGGCATCATTCTGTCGGTGGGCGGCGGCACGAGTCCGGGCATGCCGCGGCAAAACATTCTGGCCATGCTCGAAGCCCTGGCCGAGTTTAACCGGAAGCGCGCCCGCGGAAAATAGCCCCGCAAGGATTTCATTCATGCCCGACTACGCCCTGATGAACCAATATCTGTACGAAGGCAATGCCGCCGAAGTGGAGCGGCTGACCCGCGAGGCGCTGGGCGAGGGCCGCTCCGCCCAGGAAGTGCTGACCGACGGCCTGATCGCGGGCATGAGCGTGGTGGGCGAAGACTTCAAGCACAACGTGCTCTATGTGCCCGAGGTGCTGATCGCGGCGCGGGCAATGAAAGCCGGCATGGCGGTGCTGAAGCCGCTGCTGACCGCCAAAGACAGCCAGACCCGGCCGAAAGGCATCCTGCTGATGGGCACGGTGCGCGGCGACCTGCACGACATCGGCAAAAACCTGGTCGGCATGATGGCCGAGGGCGCCGGCTTCGAGGTGCATGATATCGGCGTGGACCAGAGCGTGGAAAAATTCATGGCGGCGGCGGAAAAATGCCGGCCCAACATCATCGGCATGAGCGCGCTGCTCACCACCACCATGACCTACATGAAAACCGTGATTGACGGCTTTCAGGCGGCCGGGCTGTCGCATATAAAAATGGCGGTGGGCGGGGCGCCGATCAGCCAGATGTTTGCCGATGAAATCGGAGCCGACGGCTATGGCGCCAATGCTTCGGCAGCGGTGGATTTATTCCTGCGGCTGACGGCGGAAAACTAGCCGATGACCACCTATAAGATTCTCTACTGGCGCGACATTCCCACCCAGATCCGGGCCGAGGATGATTCCGATTCCATTACTTTGCCGCTCGACGAGCGCTTCCTGAAGCAAGTGGATATTGCGGCGGCGAAGCTCGGCCTGCAGGCCGAAGATGCTTATTTAGCGCAATGGAAGTGGGGCGAGGAATGTGAGCGCGAGGGCGATGCGCGCACCGTGGCCGAGGCGGTCAAGGCTCAGCTAGAGCGGCAAATTTTCTGAAACATTGGCTCCATGGCGGTTCTCTTAACGATCAACGGCCTCGCCGGCCCGCCCGGCGACCCGCGCTCGCTGTTTGAGCGCGCCGAGGCGCTGGGCATTGACGTGCCCACCTCCTGCCGCAAGCAGGGCAAGTGCAAAGAGTGCATGCTGGAAATCACCGCCGGCATGGAGCTGCTGTCCCCGCCCACCCAGGCGGAAGAACATTTGCGCGGCCGCTTCCGGCTGGCCTGCCAGACCTTTGTGGCCGGCGCGGAGGGCGCGGTGCACTGCCACACGCTGCGGCGCGGCGCCATGCGCATCGAAACCCAGGCCGCCGGAGTGCGCCTGCCCGCGGGCCTGGAACTCGATCCGGCGGTGCGGCGCGAGGACGGCCGCATCCTGCTCGAAGGCGAAGAGATCGAGCGCTCCGACGGCCCCCTGCATGGGCTGGCCCTGGATCTGGGCACGACCACCCTGGTGCTGCGGCTGTATGACCTGGAAACCGGCGCCCTGACGGCTTCCACTTCGCTGGAAAACCCCCAGCGCTTTGGCGGCGCGGAAGTCATGTCGCGCATCGCCTACGACACCAGTCACCCCGGCAAGCTGCTGCTGCGCGCCCTGGCCGGCTATCTCAGCCACGCCATCGAAAAATTTCCCGTGGACCCCCGCACCATCTACGAAATGGTGGTGGTCGGCAACCCGACCATGCGGGATTTATTCTTCCACGAAAACGTCTATACCATCGGCCAGACGCCTTACCGCTCGATCACAGAGCTGGAAATGGTGGCCGGCCGGCGCGCATCAACCAGCCTGGCGCAAGCGGGCCGCCGCAGCCTGCTGCCCATTCATCCCCGGGCGCGGGTCTATGGCGCGCCGCTGATCAGCGGCCACGTCGGCGCCGATGCCGCGGCCGCGCTGTTGGCGGTGGACATGGCGCGCGAAGAGCGCCTGATCGCGATCATGGACATCGGCACCAACACCGAGCTGATCATGGGCAACCGGCATCGCATGCTGGCGGCTTCGTGTCCGGCGGGGCCAGCTTTTGAAGGCGGAGCCATCGCCTGCGGCATGCCCGCGCTGGAGGGCGCGATCGAAGAGGTTGCGCTGCGGCCCGATGGCTCGTTTAATCTGCGCGTGATTGGACAGGCGAAGCCGGCCGGCATCTGCGGCTCGGGCCTGGTTTCGCTTTTGAGCGAGCTGCTGCGCGGCGGGCGCATGAATTCGATGGGACGCTTCAGCGACGACGCGCAACGCATCACGCTCTTTCATGATCCCGATGACCCGGCCGAAGACGTCTATCTGCTGGAGAGCGACGTCAATGAACTGGCCCAGGCCAAAGGCGCCAACGTCGCCGGACTGCGGGTGGTGGCCGAGAATTACGGCCTGGACTTTGGCCGGATCGAGGTTTTTTATCTGGCCGGCGGCTTTGGCCGCCATCTCGATCTGGCCGCCGCGCAACGCATAGGGCTGGCGCCGGAACTCGATCCGAATAAATTCGTGCAAGCGGGCAATCTGGCCATCGAGGGCGCGGCCATTGCGCTGTTGAGCCTGAACCGGCGCCGGGAGCTGGAAGCCCTGGTCAAAAGGGTGGAGCATTGCCGGCTGGAAACCCATCCCAATTTTTTTGATTTTTTTGTCGAAGGCTGCCAATTCAAACCCATCGCGGAGAACCACGGAATCTGATGGTCATGGCCGCATATATGGCTATGGATACGCCCTTGCTTGAGCTGGCTGCATTCCCCGTCGCCGTGCCGGTGCGGCCCGAGGAATACTCGCGCCTGCTGGGCTATCCGCCCGGCCGGCGGCTCGAGGGCCGGGCGCTCGAGATTGCCGCTGCGGCGCAGGATTGGTATGCCCGCAATGGGCGCCCCTGGCTGTATGCCCGCAACGCCGACAGCCTGGTGATTTCACCCTCCGGCGTGAGCATCAATGGACAGACCTTTCAGAGCATCCGGCTGGCGCGCCTGCTGGCCGAAGCCGAGGCCGAGCATGTGGTATTGGCCGCCGTGGGCGCCGGCGCCGAAGCCGAAGATGAGGCCCATCGGCGCTGGCAGGAGGAAAAACCGGATGAATACTTTTTCCTCGAAATCTACGGCTCGGCCGTGGTCGAGGCTCTGATCACGCTGGCCGGTGCGCAAATCTGCGCCTGGGCCGAGCCGCTTGGCATGATGGTGCTGCCCCACGACAGCCCCGGCTATGCGGAATGGAACGTGGCCGAACAGCCGCAGCTTCTCCGCCTGCTGCGCCAGACGCGCCAGGCCGAATTCCCTGCCCGACTGGAAGCTTTGCCCTCGGGCATGCTGCGCCCGCGCAAGAGCCTGCTGGCGGTTTTTGGCCTGACCCGCCACGGCGAACATCTGCGGCGCTGGCCGGAGCTGGTGCCCTGCGAAAGTTGCTCGTTTGGCCCTTGTTCTTACCGCCGGGCCCCGTTTCAAAAAGCCGGGTGGCGCAAAAAGCCCGCGGCCGGAAGCGATGCCGGAGCCGCCGCCGCATATCAAACCAACATCAAAGCCCTGCGCCGCTGGGCGAGCGAGCGGCTGCGGATGCGCGCGCGCGAAGACGGCCATTGGGAGATGGTATTCCGCTACGACGGCACCACATGCAGCAACCTGGGCCGCCCGCTGGCTTTTGATTACCATGTACAACTGGGGCCGCGGGAAACCGGCTACACGATTCAGGCTCTAAGCTGCCGGCCGGCCGCCGGCGATGCCGGGCATCGGCAGATGTGCGGTTATCTGGAAAATTCCGATCGGCTGATGACGGCGATCGCGTCGGAAAAACCGTTGCTCGGCCAGCCGCTCGCCGCCGTGCTGGGCTGGCGGCGCGGCGCCGGTCCCGCCGGCTGCTACTGCGATGCCGGCAGCCGCGAGCATAAATGGGGGCTGGCGCTGGAGACGATCCATTACGCGCTCTGCGCGCGCGACCGGGACGCGGCCGGCGCAGAAGGCGAAAAGTTATGAAACCACTGTTACACGAGGCTTGCCGGGCGCGGCCGCTGCTGGGCGACGGCGCCATGGGCACCCAACTGATGCTGGCCGGCCTGGAGCAGGGCGCCTGCGGCGAAGCCTGGAACCTGGCCCGGCCGGATAAAGTCCTGGCCATTCAGCGCGCCTATGTCGAAGCCGGCTCGGAGTGCCTGCTGACCAACACCTTTGGCGGCTCGCGCATCATGCTGCATCGGCATGGCCAGGATGGTGATGCCGCCGCGCTCAACGCGGCCGCGGTGCGCATTGCGCGCCAGGCCTTTGGCCATGAGGCCGGTTACGTCATCGGCGACATCGGCCCCTTTGGCGGCCTGATGGAGCCTTACGGCGAGTTCACCGAGGCGCGGGTGCGCGAGGCCTTCGAGGAACAGGCAGCGGCGCTGGTCACGGCCGGCGCCGATGCGATCATCATTGAAACCCAGACCTCGCTTGAGGAATTGGGCATCGGCATCGCCGCCGCGCTGGCCGCGGGCGCGCGCTGCGTGATCGGCTCCCTGGCCTACGATGTCACCCTGGATGGCTCGACGTTTCGCACCATGATGGGCGTCGAGCCGGAGCGCGCGGCGGAGTTCATGGCCGCGCGCGGCGCCCACATCGCGGCCCTGAACTGCGGCACCGGCATGGATATGGGGCGCGCCCGCGAAGCGGTGCTGCGCTACCAGCGCGCCGGCGGGCTGCCCGTGATGGCGCAGCCCAACGCCGGCCAGCCCCGGCTGGTGAACATGAAAGTGGTCTATGACGAAACCCCGGAACAGATGGCCGCCGGCGCGCGGCCGCTGCTCGAGGCGGGCGTGAACGTGCTGGGCGCCTGCTGCGGCAGCACGCCCGAACATATCCGCGCCCTGCGCCGCGTGCTGGATTCATTCCGCGCCGGCCGGGAGAAACCAGCTTCGGAAATGGCCGAAACGCGCCGAGGAGCTCAGGCATGACGATCAAACTTTGCGATGTGAATACGGAAGCTGAAGCCAGGCTGCCGCGCTTGACCGACGACAAATCGGGCATCGGCGTGCATTACGTGGATGCCTGGATCAAGCCCCTGAACACCCGGCTGGAAGACGGCACGCCGGTCAAATGCAAGCGGCAGGGACTGAAGATCACGCTCTCGGCGGGCGCGAAAAAAGGCGAGGGCCTGATGCGGCGCCTGGACAACGGACCCGATCCGGTGCTCATGCTGCAAGCGGCGCTGCTGGAAGCGGCGCGGCAGGCCGGGCTGGAGCTGCGCGTGGAAAACGGCGGCGTGTATCTTACGCTCTAAGCCATAACGAGCAAATGCGGCATAAACTTCGGCAGTGCCATTAGACCGCGGGGGAAATTGCACTGGTTAAGTATTTGATAATATTAGGTTTATAAATTTTCCCGTGCCATCACTGTTTTGCTGAATGGCACTGGATAAATGATTGATTTCAATAGGTTTAACGCTCTCAGTGCCGTTAGTGCCATATGTTTGACAGAAACTTTTATTTTTAGCGCCTGCAAAGCCGGAAAGCGGCTCTGAACACGCTGCCATAACGGCAATGACGGCATTTTTCACGGCTTGCAACGCTCTTATCGCTTCATAACATTCATTGCCTGCCTGCGTCCTCCCGACGGACAATAAAATGATGAACCCTCCCAGCCCGCAAACCGAAACCGCCGCGCCGCGTCTTGATTTTGAAACCCAGATCGACCGCCTGGCCCAGGCCGCGGTGCATTGCGGGCTGGGCCTGGCGCCCGGCCAGGAACTGGTGATGACCGCCGGCATCGAGGCCCTCCCGCTGGCCCGCCGCATCACCGAACATGCCTATCGCGCCGGGGCCACGCTGGTCACCACCTTCTACGGCGATGAAGCCTCGGCGCTGCTGCGCTACCAGCACGGCAGCGATTCCAGCTTCGATGCCGCCGCCGGCTGGCTCTATGAGGGCATGGCGGCGGCCTATAAAAATGGCGCCGCGCGGCTGGCCATCGCCGGCGGCGATCCCGCCCTGCTGGCGCAACAGGATCCGGAAAAAGTCAGCCGCGCCAACCGCGCCAACTCCCGCGCCTACCGCCCCGCGCTGGAATTGATCACGCGCCACGACATTAACTGGACGATTGTCGCCGCCGCCACGCCGGCCTGGGCGCGGGCGGTTTTTCCGGAACTGGAGCCGGAAGCGGCGCTGGCCCGGCTCTGGGCCGCCATCTTCGCCGCCTCGCGCGTGGATGGGCCCGATCCGGTCGCGGCCTGGAAGCGGCATGATGCTGGCCTGCACGCCCGCGCCGACCGTCTCAACGCCCGGCGTTTCGCCAGCCTGCATTTTCGCGGCCCGGGCACCGACCTTAAAGTCGGCCTGGCCGACGATCATGTCTGGCTGGGCGGCGGCATGCAGGCCCATAACGGCCGCTACTGCATACCCAATATCCCCACCGAAGAAGTCTTCACCACTCCGCATAAAAACCGGGTCGAAGGCGTCGTCGCCAGCACCAAGCCGCTCTCGCACATGGGCACCATGATCGAAGAAATCGCGGTGCGCTTCGAAGGCGGCAAAATCGTGGAGGCGCGCGCGGCGCGGGGGGAATCGGTGCTGCGCCGGCTGCTCGAAACCGACGACGGCGCGGCCCGCCTGGGCGAAGTCGCGCTGGTGCCGCACTCCTCGCCCATCTCGGCCGGCGGCCGGCTGTTTCTGAATACCCTGTTTGACGAAAACGCTGCCTGCCACATCGCGCTCGGCCAGGCCTATGCCACCTGCGTGCGGGGCGGAGATCAGCTCTCGCAGGAAGAACTGGCGGCCCGCGGCGCCAACGAAAGCCTGATCCACGTGGACTGGATGATCGGCTCGGGCCGGATGGACGTGGACGGCATAACCGCATCCGGCGCCGCCGAACCGCTGCTGCGCCAGGGCGAATGGGTGTGACGAAAAAAGGGGAAATACGGTGAAAGTGCCTTACGCGGAAAAATGGCGCAGGGAAACAGACAAGCTGCGGAAAATTGCGCTCGGCTGTGACCTGACCGAAGAGATGAAGTGGGACAAATCCTGCTTCACCGACCAGAAAAAGAACATCGCCATTATCATTCCGCTGAAGGACGCGTGCGCCTTCTCCTTCTTCAAAGGCGCGCTGCTCGATGACCCGGAAAAAATCCTCCGGAAATTCGGCCAGATGCAGGCAAGCCGTTGGATTCAGTTCACCTCGCTCAAAGAAATCACCGCCATGCAGGCGGTTTTGAAAGCCTACATCCGCAACGCCATTCAAATCGAGGAGTCGGGAAAGAAAATCGCCTTCAAACAGATTTCAGACTTTGCGGTTCCCGAAGAATTGCAGGCCAGGCTGGATGCGGATCCCCGGCTGCGCGCGGCCTACGATGCCCTCACGCCGGGCCGGAGAAAGTCGTATATTTTCCATGTCGCTGGCGCGAAACAAGCGGCAACGCGGGCCGCGCGGGCGGAAAAATGCATCCCGAAAATCCTGAGCGGCCGCGGATTCAATGAAACCCGGGGGTAAATTCTGGGGCCGGATGGTATGAGGCCGAAACCGATGATGGGATAATCATAAACCTTATATTACAAACACAATTTCATCGGATCTCCTTCGCTCCGTCTCTCAGAGTCTCCGACTCTACCTGGCTTATTTTATCGAGAGCAGGTCACGTACGCTTCATCGGCTTCTATGATTCCTTTGAAAGGTGATTGTGTTTCACATTCCTGGGCAATTGTTTTTCGAATTCGGCCATAGATTGCATTGATGGATCGTCGCGAAATTCTCACAAGCTCGGCGGTCTGCGAAGCTGTCAAATCGAGGGCAAAACAATGCAGAATTTGCCGGAATTTAGCTTCACTAATTTTCGAAAAGCGAAAATAACGGTTAACCTGTGACATTTCAGAAGCTTAGCTCCTTTCAGCAAGAGCCTTGCTTCCCTAGACCCTTTTATTAATATTCAAGAATAATCATGGCGCGCCCTGAGAGATTCGAACTCCCGACCTTCTGGTTCGTAGCCAGACGCTCTATCCAACTGAGCTAAGGGCGCGTACGGATTAAACTATTTAAAATCAATACATTGAACAGTTTCATACGGAAGCCGCCGTTCTCGCGATTTCCGTATTGTCCCTTAATTTGTCACCACTCCATGCTTTTTCCCGCGCTTCCCGCACCCGCCTGGCAGCAGCCAGTATGGTTTCTTCCTGGGGGTGAACGTATCGCATGGTGATCTGCATGCTGCGATGCCCGGCCAGCCGCATGAACGTCCAGGGGTCCAGTTGTCCCAGATTGCCCCAGCCGGTCAGGCAAGTGTGCCTCCAACAGTATAGCTCGAAGGGCGGGATTTTGGCTTTGGCGAGCGCTTGTTGATGCTGCTTGCGTATGGTGCTGGGTTCCGCATGCCCGCTTTTGGTAGCGGCGGGAAATACCCAATCGTTTGCCTCATTCTGCAATACATCAGGCTGCGCGCCTGGCGTCCCTTCGCCATGCTTGCCCCGGCGCATCTCCAGCAAACTCTTGGCGCGGTCTGACAAGCTGAATGGAAGCCGCCGCCTTGCCGCTTCTGTCTTGCCGTCCGGAATCTGAACGTAATCCGGTCCAATATTCTCCCAGCGTAGCCGAAAGCATTCCTCCGGTCTCAGACCAAAGTCGCGCAGCAAAATCGTGATGTCGTAGAGTAACGGCGCGGCTGCGGCCAGGTAGCGCTGTTCTTCGTCATGGCTGATTACGCGGTCCCTGTGCCGCTCGCCGGGCAACATACGCACGATGGGCAGCGCCTTCGTGGTTTTGCCCCATTCCGTCGCCAGCCTGAATGCCCGCCGCAGTACCTGTAGATGGCGATTGATGCTGGCAATGGCCAGCTCGCGCGATTGCAGATGACTGACAAAACCTGTGACCTGTTCCGCCGTGATCTCATCCAGCCAGCAATTTGCCAGCTCAGGCCAGTTCAGGATTCCTTTTGTGCCGTAATCGTAATAGCTGATGGTTTTCGGCTTGGCCGCGAACTGCGAATGTATGAAGGGCAGAAAATCGGATTTCAAAAATTCGGCCAGTGCGGGCGCGGGCTTCCGCTCACGTATGCCAACTTCGCCTTTGGCCAGTGCTGTTTTATGTGCGGCTTCCATCTGTCGAGCCACGCGAGGATTACATTGCCGCGTGGTTTTATAGATCACCCGTCCCTGCCAGGAAAATTTGTACCAGTAGATGCCCTGTTTGCCGCGCTTGTAGATCATGCTGGCTTTTCCGCCCTTCTTCTCAGCGTGCTGAATGTATATTTGCTGGCGCGGACACACCCGCCACGGCGGCCAGCCTCAGTCATGCTGATGGGCTTTTTTTTAGGTTTACTATAGGGCATGGGCGGATCATAGCTGGTGTAGGGTATTAATGCAAACACTGCTGGATCAACTTGCGGATTCGGTGAGAACGCAAATTAATAGTGACCGCCATGCACGGGATTGCCTGACAAAACTCTCTCGAACTGGATGCGATGCAGCTTCGATCACACAAGCTTTGGCTATCCTGCCGATAGCGGATGACTTTGTACAAGCATGGCGAAAAATATCAGGCCGGGGTAGCCGGAAATTAAAAAAATCCCTGGATTTAATCAGGAAGGCATCTCATGAAATCTTCCGCATTCGGCAAGGGCTGCCAAAAGAAATTTCTGTATTGTTATACCGGCATCCGAGCGTTCCCATGCTCGATTATGCCCAAGGCATTGGAGCGGAAAATCTTCCTTGGTTATTAGGAGAGTACAGACAGCTCTTACTGCTTCTGGACCGGCTAGCAGGGCAAGGCCATCCAGAATTAAATCGTGAATCCATTGAAGATCGAATGTTTAACGTCATGAGGAAGTTGCGTGATCATGGCGGTTCTGTACACACCATAGAGGTTGCAGAAAAGCTTGCATCGGATGGCAATTTCAGGTTTAAGATTACGATGCGCGATGGCCGGATACGGTTTATTAAAGATAAACTTCAGTTGCCACAATTCCGACCATATGCCTGGCCCAAATTCCCCGATCTGATTAAATGGGCCATAGTGGAGCACGTCCAGAAAAAAACCAGGAAATATTTCGATGCGGAAATCTCATACTTGATTTCGATAGTGATGAAAAATCCAGACTACAACTATGATGAAACCGTGCATCGTGTTTGGCGGCAGCGCAATAAAAAAAGGCTGCAAAAGTCGTTCAAATCCATAGGATTGTTGCCCGGAACCCAGGCGGTTTTCGGGGATATTTTGAAAATGTAACGTTCGGTGCTGAAATCCAGCACGCAACGTTCTGTTCAGCCATATTCCGAAAGTGATGCAATGGCCACATCAGCCAGCAACAACAATTGTGGCTGACGGAAGGGCCATATGAATGAACCAGAACTTTTGACTGAGCGCGAGGTTGCCGCAAAGTTGCGCATATCCACTGCCGCACTGCATAAATGGCGGCGGGAACGGCGCGGCCCGGCATGGGTGAAGCTGGAGCGGGCAGTTCGTTATCCCGTCAGCGATCTACAGGCATTTATCAACCGCAATAAAAAAGCCGCCGTGCTACCGGCGGCTGAAATGGGGGTGCGTAATGGGCACGCAGCCTCCCGCAGTTGATTCTACTATTAGCCGCTTTACCTGCGCTCGAATCGAGTCTGCCATGGCCTGCCTGCGCCGGGGCTTCGCGCCGATCCCGGTCCCTGCGAAGCAGAAGGCTCCGAATCTGCCCGAATGGCAGCACTTGAAGGCCAACGAAGCAGATATACCACGTTGGTTCGAGGGTGAAGGCAACATCGGCCTTTTATTGGGTGAACCTAGCGGCGGCCTTGTGGATGTAGATTTGGACTGCCCTGAAGCAATGCGACTCGCTGCTGCATTTTTACCACCCACGGCCATGCGGCATGGGCGGGCAAGTAAGCCTAATTCGCATTGGTTTTACCGTCTTGAAGATGCAGCCGACCCGGTAAAATTTACTGCGCATGATGGCGCGTGCTTATTGGAGCTGCGTTCAACCGGCCAGCAAACCATCGTTCCGCCATCAATTCATCCATCCGGCGAAAAGTTGATTTGGGAAAGTGATAGTGATCCCGCCGTGGCCGATGCCGAGGGGTTGGCTGTTAATGCAGCGAGGCTTGCATCCGCCATATTGCTGTTGCCCCGCTATCCCGAGCCGGGAACCCGCAATGATTTCTGTCTAACGCTGGCCGGACTGCTTGTGCGTGGCGGGATGGGGCCGGAATATGCCGCTCACTTTATCCGCGAACTGGCCCGCGCCGCTGGGGATGAGGAATGGCGGCAGCGGGGCAAGGCGGCGGAAAGCACCTTTGACAAGATGGCAGAAGATGAGCCAGTGCGGGCCGGAACCGCCCTGGCCAAGATGCTCGGATTGGATGGGAAAAAGGTTGTCTCCAAACTTCGGCAATGGCTACACCTTGCCGGATCGCCCATACCGGGTAAAGTGCAGTTTCAAAGCCAGGCATCCTCGCTAATGCATCTTGCCGGAGAATTGGACCTGTTCCACGATGCTGACCGCAGCGCCTACGCCACGATACAGCGCAATGGTCATCGGGAAATCTGGCTGGTACGGAGCAAAGAATTCAAACTCTGGCTGCGCAGCCGCCATTTTGACGAAGCCAAAACGACACTGAACAGCGAGGCATTGCAAAATGCTATCGAAACATTTGAATCGCGAGCATTATTCGAAAGCCCGGAGC
>JAKAZV010000041.1 GCA_021826505.1 Acidobacteriota bacterium
GGTCCCTGCCAACTCAATGCGGGGCGGTAGCTCAATGGTAGAGCATTGCCCTTTTAAGGCAAGGGTTCTGGGTTCGAGTCCCAGCCGCCTCACCACCGCATTTCCCAGGCTGCGATGTTCTTAAAAGCGCCGCGATTCAGGCGGCGCGATGGGCGGCGCGCCGCAAAGGCGGTGTGGCGGGCGTTTGCGGCGAACCCAACGGTTGGCTGAGGCTATCCAGACTGGTCAGGGAACGCGGCGGCGCGGCCGGCAATTCTTTACAATAGCAGTCGCGGCAACAGTAGCTGCCGTTCATTTCGCCCTGATAATACCTGCCGCACAAGGCGCATTGCTTGTAAATTTTTTGCGTGACCATATCGCCTCCGTTTCGGCCCGATCTGGCTGCATCGTCTCACAAGGCAGAGTAGCGAGCAAGCCGGATTGTTTGCTTGCCGGGCGTGGGATTTTCCTGCGTTTCACAAAGGATTGGCGCTGAGGGTATAGCCCAGCACGAAGCCATAAAGATGAGACGTGCCGGCGCCGAATTCAGTGTCGTGGCGTATCCAGAATAATTGCGCCTGGGGCGCGATGAAGATGCGGCTCGTGATGTAGAACTTGAGCATGGCGGCAAAATGCCCGACAAAATGGTTGGAAGACTGATAATTGCTGCAACCGCCAAAGAATGAGCAATTGTAATAGCCCTGATAGACGCGCAGGCTTTGCGCTCCGATGCCGGCCTCAAGCACCGGGGTCATGTGAAAGGGCGTGATCGCGGTAAAGCCCCATGGCTGCCAGACCGCGTTGAAGTCGTAGTAAAGCGGCCGGTAGTAGGTGCCGTTAAAGTTGTTTTGCGTGCCCCGCCAGCTGACATCGGCGCCGACGCCCAGGCCGTGGAAAAAGATCACATCGCCGCCGACTTCGGGGAAAACTCCGCCGCCGAGGGGCGCGTTGCCTGTGGGCACCGATGCGGTCAAGGCATTGAGGCCAAAATAGGCGTCTACCGATTGGGCAGAGGCCAGGCCGCCCAGGCCCAGGAGCAGTCCCGCGAAAATCAGCCAGTGCCAGATTTGCAAACGGAATGAATTCATGCCGGCAATCACCTGTCCTTTTGTCCGGGTGCGTGCCAGTGACTCGACCATTGCCCCGGGACGAAATACCAACTACTCACATTTTAGATGGAAAACTCAAGTCTGTGGGTTTCTTTCTTTTTTCAGAACGTTGGCCGGCCCGGATCATGCGCTTGACGCCGCGCGGGCATGGGGCAACAATGAAAACAGTACGCTGAGCGGGAGTAGTTCAGCGGTAGAACGCAAGCTTCCCAAGCTTGATGTCGCGGGTTCGATCCCCGTCTCCCGCTCCAACATCACAAAACACCCTATTGAAACCGGGCTGGAGAAAAAGCCGCGACTTCCGCCGGTACGGGTAAATCGGCAAGCAGATTGGCCATGGTGTGCGCCGTCCAGGGCGCCAGCAGGATGCCTTCACGGAAATGACCGGCCGCCAGCCAATAGCCTGGATATCCACTGGCTCCTAACAAAGGCAATCCATCCGGAGTAGCCGGCCGGAGCCCTGCCCACATTTCCACCACAGGCGCGTTCTTCAGAATTGGCACACAGGCCCGAGCCCGGGCCTGCAGTTGCGATAATTGCTCGGGGCAGACCGATTTATCAAAACCAGCCTCTTCTTGTGTGGCGCCCACCAGGATCGAGCCGGCCGCCCGCGGCACCAGATAAAAATCCTGTGCGATGATCACATGCCGCAACTGCCAGGGTGCGGCTTCCACCTGCAGCGCCTGGCCTTTTACCGGCCGGACCGGACAAGCGGGCTGCGGCAGGTCAATCTGCCCCGCCCAGGCTCCGGCGGCGTTGATGACATGCGCCACCACCTGACGATGCTTTTCGCTTTCCACCGACCAGGTCCCGCCCGGCAAAGCATGCAGGCGGGTCACCTGCCTTCCTTCGTGAATTGGAATGCCCCGCAAGGCAGCCGAAGTACGGCAGGCCGTAACCAGCTGGCGGCTGTTGACGCTATGGTCACGGGATAGCAAAGCAACCGTACCGGAATACTGCAATTCCGGCTCTAAGGCTTCCACATCGCTTGGACTCAGCCAGTCCACGCCATCCAGCCCGGAAAAATCCCGCCGAAAAGTGTTTTCTTCATCTGATGGCGCCAAAAGAAGTGTGCCGGAGGCGCGATATCCCGTCTTTTGGCCCGTTTCAGTTTCTAATTGTGCGATGAACTCCGGATACAGAGTCAGGCTGGCCTGCGCCGCGGGCCGTAATCGGCGATTCAGGCTCAGCATGGTGCCGGCCAGCATGCCTGCGGCTGCCCATGAACTCTCGTGTCCGGCTTGTGATTGATCCCAGACCTCCACCCGCATGCCACGCGCCTGTAACTCGCGGGCCATGGTCAGCCCGATCAAACCGGCGCCTACGATGATTACATCTGGTCTCATGTGATATCCTTCCCCGGCAACGATCCTGCTGCCGGCTTAAACTCCGGGAAATAAAGCTCAAAACAGCTTCCCAGGCCGACCTGCGACTCGACCCTCAGATATCCCTGGCTTTGTTTAACAAAACCAAATACATTGGCCAGGCCCAGGCCCGTGCCCTGCCGTCCTTTCGTGCTAAAAAATGGATCAAATATCTTAGACAGATTTTCCGCCGCAATCCCCGCGCCCGTATCGTGAATGCTGACCATCACATAATGGCCGGAAGGGATCGTCTCCCCAACTCCATGAATCGGCGCAATCAGTTCCTGGCGCCGGACCGCGATTTCAATTTTGCCGCCCGCCGGCATTGCATCCCGGGCATTCACCAGCAAATTCATCACCGCCCGGCTGAATTCGGAACGATCCATGCGGACTCCAGCCGGGCTATCAGGCAGAGTAAGGGAGAGCTGAATGTCTTCTCCCAGAATATCTCCTGCTAACTCCTTTACGGATATGATTTCCCGTCCCGCGTCAAACGTGATGACTTGCAGTACCTGCTGCCGGCCGTAAGCCAGTAATTGGCGGACCAGGTGCGCGGCTTTTTCTCCGGCTTGATGAATGGACCGGATTTTGTCTGATTTTTTTTCGTCTAAATCCGAGTTCGCCAGCAAAAGCTCCGCATGCCCCAGAATCACCGTCAGCCAATTATTAAAATCATGGGCGATTCCCCCCACCAGTTTCCCGATGGCTTCCATTCTTTGCGCCTGCCGGTATTCAGCTTCCAATTGCAGGCGCTTGCGAATATCCCGCAGAGTGACCCAGATCAATACCTGGCCATCCAATTGAACCACATTCAACGTGCGCTCCACTTCGAGCAGTTCCCCGCTTTTACGGCGCAATTTCCCGTTTTCCACAAAAATAGGACCGCGATGCTGGAGTAAAAGATCGCGCCGTTCGTTGATTTCACGCTCCGGCGCGGTGATCAACTGCGCCACCGTAAGCGTTCTCAGTTCGGATAATTCATAACCAGAAAGAAGCCGCATGGCGGGATTGGCGGCCACAATCCGCAGCTCGCCCGGTAAGACCAGAAAAATAGCATCCGGAAGCTGGTTAATTAACGAGCAGCCGGAATCCATGACAGGACAATCCGCCGGTAATTTTGTTGCAGATTCTGGGATTATCCTGAGGAATGCGGGCGCAATAAACTTCGAATTGGATTCAAATGCCATGAATGAGTGCCTGTGCACAACTCATTTGCAATTCAAAGGCCAACCCGCACGGTTGTTTTAAATAGCCATAATGGCTGCAATATTATCCGTCTTGTGATTACTCAATGCGTTATTTAACCCAAATTGATCTGGAGGGTGGGTGATGCCGCACGCACGGTCAGACAATCCTTAAAGCCGCATCCGTCACTGCTCCCTGATACGCCGCTGAAATACGCCCACTCCTCACCGGGCGAGGAGTGGGGCAAGAGAAGGGATGACGTTCCGAGATTTTGGAGCGTTGATGCCTGCCGGTGGACATTGCCAACGCCCTTACTTTTATGATTTGAAAAGGAACCGCCACGTGGCGAACGAATGGAGGTTAGCCATTCCTACGGGTCTATCGCCAGCAAAATACACTCCGAAATGACCACAATCATAATTTTTTAAAACATGAACCACAGATTGAGGTACACCGTGTTGTTTTGCGCGGCATTGCGGCCGGCCCCGTCGTAGTTGGTGCTGGCGCCGTTGAATTTTGTAAATCCCTGATAGGAAGCTGAAAATTCGACATTCTGCGCCGGCCAATAGCCTGCTTGGAGCAAATAGCCGGTGGAATCGGGGCTGCCGGATGCGCTGCCCGTAACCGCCGCCTGCGGAAAGAGCACCGGATCGGCGGTGCCCCAGGTCGCAAAAGGACCCGCACCCAGGCTAAACCGGGTGCCGAAATGATAAATTCCGTTGGCCATTAAGGTATTCAGGGAATGCGAGGCGAATGCCGCTCCGCCACTGGCCAGGGTGGCATTTAAAGCAGAGCTCTCGTGGATGAGGGTAAAATGCGTGGTCAGTTCATTGGCGCCGAAATGGCGGTCATATTGCGCATCGGCCGCCACGTCGGTGTAGTGGTCTTGCGCGCCGCCAATGGCATTGGGAAAACTGTTGACGTGCATGCCATAGGCGCCAACTTCCAGATAATTGACACCGCTCCAGCTGGTTTGCCAGGCGGCGCGCCAGTAGGGCGCCACGCCGGCAATATTGATGGTATAGCCGCTGCCGGTCGGCGGCTGCGGACCACCGATGTGCATGGAGCGGTAGAGCGTCACATCCCCATACCAATGATGATTCCACATGCCGTAAGCGCCCACCCCGCCCACATCCTGAGCCAGTCCGCCATCGATCAGCGGCGCGGCCATGGGCGTGACATTGGAATCGGAAGCCGCCCAGGGCCAGCCCCACGCGGGCGTATCGTTCCACAGGTCTTCCACCGTGGGGTTATTATTCAAATCCAGGCCATAGATCAACTGTTTGCCAAAAAACTGGCGGTAATTCGCGTAGCGGATATCGGTGTTGTCCATGGAAAAATGATCGCTGACCCCGGAATAGGTGGCCTGCAGGAAGGTGCCGATATGATCCGTGATCTCACCCGCCAGAAACAGGCTCATCTGCTGGGGAAACTCGATATTGCCATTCTGCGTGCCGGGTTGGGTTTTATTCACCAGCGTATCGGAAATCTGGAACATGACCGATAGCGGCAGGTTTTTATTGATCCACAGACCGGTCTGGTTGCCATTGCCGGGAACATAGATTTTTTTCGTGTTTTTCCCGCTCAGAATGTAGCCGTTGAGCTTGAATTCACGGCCGAATTCAGTCAACTCGGGAAAGGTAATATGACACCGGCTGCAGGGGAGGCCGGTCTGCCGGGCATAGCTGGGAACCGCCCAGACACGGGACCCCAGCAGCACCCACGTTCCAGCCACCACCGCGCAGTACCATCCCCCACGCATCCATTTTTTCAATTGGCTCATGACAGCAATTCTCCTCGGTATGACCCAGCGCACGGTCCCGGGCTGGCGTTTCACCCCATTTCACCGTGGAAGCAGTGCTCCACGGTGGAATGGGGAAATCTGTTTTACCTCATCACGGGCGAGAGGCAATTAAAGTTTGAAATTCACCTGGTTATGTTGGCTCACGGTGATGATTTTTGATTGGACCGGGAAGCCGGGGTGCCAGACGGAGACGCGGTAGCGGCCAGCGGGAAGATGATTCAACGCATACTGACCGTTCGACTTGGTTACGGCTGTATAGGGAGTAGGCGCCACATAAATCCAGGCGCTCATGCCGGGATGCAGCGTGCACAGTATATGAATCGCGCCCGGATGGGTGAAGCGGAAGCTGATCGCCTGCCCGGGAGGGTGGACGCCAAGATTGCGGCCCAGGCCATGATCGTCGCCGATGGCCCGCCACATCACATCATGCTTGACTGTGTCGTTATTTTTGAACCGTACGGTGGCGCCCACCGGAATGGCCAGAACCCCCGGCATGAACTGCGTCCATTTCTGGTCCATGGTCACGGTTTGGTGCGCCGGAGCGGACGGGCGGCCGAGAGGCACGGCGAAGACCACTGCCGGGGTAGGCGGTGCCGGAAAAGCGCCGGGCAGAGCTTTGGGCGTGGGAATGTTTGCGACCTTTCCGCTGATGCCTCCGGTGGCGGCGAAGGCCCCCAGGCTGGCCAGCAAGAAAATCACAATCGTATAAAAGCGTTTCATAAATTCCTCCGTATGAAATCCAACCAACCTGGGAACTGCAAATTGCATGCCAAAGCATGGAGCCCGGCTTTTAACAGTGATTTCCTGCTTGTAGGCCGGAAGCATGCGGTCGCAGCATCTGCTTCTATTGTGTCATTTGCCCCTGAACTGGGTGATTTCACCCGTATATTCTCATTCCGCGCCTCGGCAGGCGCATAAATCCCAATCATTTCCTGAATTCTGCGCTTTGGCACGCTCCGTGCAATTTGCTTGCGGCGGAAGCTAAAACTCGTGACGATAGTCATAATGGCACTCCGGTTTGCGCCCGTTTAGCCTCATCAGGCTGAGATTCCAGGCGCAATGGGCACGCATAAGCCATTGTATTGCTCATGGGCGCTATGCTTCCAGTTTCAAAGCCTTTAACCATTCGGCTGCGCTGCCGCGAAGACGGGCAGGTGGTATGGGCAACATCGGGGCTGGGAGCATGGCTGGGCTATGCGGCCGGTACGCCGGATGGAGATATCCGGCTAAGCCGGCATTGGGATGAAAGCGGTCAGCAATGGCTGCGAAGCCTGCCGGTCGAACCGGCCGTGGAGAGCCGGGAAATTACCCTGCGGCGGCTGGATGGGAGTCCCGGGCATGTACTGGCGGCCGGCAGCCGGGTGCGCGACGGCGAACCTGAACTGGAATGTCTGTTTATGGATGTGACCGAACAACACCAGGCGATTCATCAGGCCAGCGCGGATGCCGCCAGCCATGCGGCGCGGGAAACGCAATTGCGGGAAAATGAAGCCCGTCTCAGTTCCCTGCTGGACGCCGGCCCGGATGCCTGGATCCTGACCAGCGAAGAGGGACGCATTTTAATGGTTAATCATCAGGCTGAAAATCTATTCGGGTATCCGCGGGAAGAAATGCTGGGCCGGGATATTGAAATGCTGATGCCGCAACGCTTCCGGCATGGGCATCTGGCCCATCGCGCGCACTATATGGCGCGGCCCCAGTTGCGTCCGATGGGCATGGGCCTGGATTTGTATATTCAGCATAAGGATGGCCGGGAAATCCCGGTGGAAATCAGTCTCAGTCCGGTCAGGATGGAAAATCATCTTGTGATCGCCAGTGCGATTCGCGATGTCAGTGAGCGGCGGCAGGCGCAAGCCGCGCTCAAGCGGCTGCATGAGCTGGAAATGGCCCAGGCCGAACACCTGGCCAGTCTGGGGGAAATTGCCACCGGTCTGGCGCATGAAATCAAAAACCCCCTTGCCGCCATCGCTTCGGCGCTGGAAGTTCTGGCCGGGCAATGGAATCTGCCGGCCAGCGAGCGCCCTATTCTGGAGCAGGTGCAGCACCAGGTTTCACGCATCCGCGGCACGCTGGATGAATTGCTCAACTACGCCCGCCCCCGGCCCCTGCAAAGCACTCCCGGTAATCTCAATTTATCCATCGAACAAGTAGTGCAGTTTCTACATTCCCAGGCCCAGGCTAAACAGATCAGGCTGACTTGGCGGCCGGCGCCGCTGCCCAATCTGGTTTTCGATCACGATCAAATTCAGCGCCTGCTGATGAATCTGCTGCTCAATGCCTTCGACGCGGTCGAGCGCGGAGGTAAAGTCGGGGTGAGCGTGGCCATGATCGGCTCCGGGGGTGTGGAAATCCGCGTCAGTGATAATGGCCCCGGCATTGAGCTCAGCCAACAGAAGAATATCTTCCGGCCTTTTTACACCACCAAAGGCTCGCGCGGAACGGGGTTGGGACTTTCGTTATGACGCCGCATTGCGCAATTGCATGGCGGTGATATTCGGGTGGAAAGCCAGCCCGGCGCGGGCAGCGTCTTTGTGGTGCGCCTGCCCCTGCTCAGCGAGACACAGGCATGAAACCTCGAATCCTGATCATTGATGATGAACCGCTGCTGCGCTGGTCGGCGGGCAAAAAATGCGAAGAATGGGGATATGAGCCGGTCACTGCGGCGGATTGCCACGAAGCCCGCGAACGCATGCAGGCCGAAAACCCCGAACTTGTGCTGCTCGATGTGCGGCTGCCCGATGGCAATGGCGTGGATTTGCTGCGGGAAATGCGGGGCGGCGGCTTTAACGGGCCGATCGTGCTCATCACCGCCGACCCCAAACTCGACGATATTAAAACCGCCTTGCGGCTGGGCGCCTACGATTACCTGGCCAAGCCCATCAACTTCGATGAACTGCATGTCACCATCGCGAATGCGCTGGAAAGCGGCCGCATGCGCGAGGAACTGGGAGCCTTGCGCGAACAGGTCAAGCAAAGCTCCGGCTATCATGAGGCCATTGGCCCCAGCGAAGCCATGCAGAAATTGCTGGCCTTTGTGCGCCGGATTGCGGCCAGTGAAGCCAGCGTGGTGCTGCTCCAGGGTGAAAGCGGCACCGGCAAGGACCTCATCGCCAAGGTCCTGCATTATCACTCCAGCCGCGCCGACCGCCCGTTCATCGCCATCAACTGCTCGGCCATTCCGGAAAGTCTGCTGGAGGCCGAGTTATTCGGCCATGAGCGGGGCGCCTTTACCGACGCCAAAACCATGAAAAAAGGCCTGCTCGAAACCGCTCACGGGGGCACGCTGTTTCTGGATGAAATCGGCGAAATGCCCTTGCCGCTGCAAGCCAAAATTTTGCGCGTGCTGGAAGGGCAAAGCTTTCGCCGCCTGGGCGGTGTGAAAGATATGGTTGTGGATGTGCGCCTGATTACCGCCAGCAACCGCAATCTGGAAGACGCGGTGCGCACCGGTCAATTCCGCCAGGATTTGTTCTATCGCCTGATGGTGATTCCCATATTCATTCCGCCGCTGCGCAGCCGGCGGGACGACCTGCTGCCGCTCAGTTTATTTTTTATCTCCCATTACAATCAGCGCTTCCGCAAAAAAATCCGCGGGCTGACTCCGGAAGCCGAACAATGGATTCTGCACTATGACTGGCCCGGCAACGTCCGGGAGTTGAAAAATGCCATCCAGCGGGCCATGATCCTCGAAGACGGAGAATGGCTGCGCTCGCAATATCTGCCGGTGGGCGGAACCGATCATTCCGCCCCTCCTGCGCCCTCGCCGGCGTCATTGCCCGAAGCGCAATGGACACCCGCCCGATCGCTTCATAACGACCGGCTGATTCCGCATTTTGAAATTCCCGCGGTCGGCACTTCCCTGGAAGGAGTGGAGCAGCATCTGGTGGAGCAGGCCATGGCGCAATGCCATGGCAATCAAAGCCAGGCGGCGCGGTTGCTGGATATCAGCCGCGACGCCATGCGCTACAAGATCAAGAAGTTCAACCTGGAAAAAAGCGAAGAAATAGAAAAGTGAAATAGCGCGTGCGGGCTGACTGGGCACCCGCGTGATTGGAAAAGCTAAGCAGACGGGGCGCGGCATCAATCGGTGAAAACCCACACTGGCCGGGTGATTTGACCCATCTACTCTGGGCTTTCCGCGCCATAAAGCGGATTCTAGCCAGTTTTCCCGCTTGGACGTCCCTCGCGTACTTTGGTTCTTCATTTGCAGGCTGACAAAGCATGGACCTCATTCCAAGCGTAGTTGATCAATTCATCGCCGCTCCCGAACATGCCCGCCATGACCTGCAAACCTCGCCCTGGGTGGTGATCTGGGAAGTAACGCAAGCCTGTCAGTTGGCCTGCCGTCATTGCCGCGCCAGTGCTCAGCCGCATCGTCATCCTCTGGAGCTGAGCACGGCTGAAGGCAAGCGATTGCTTGAAGAAGTTGCCCGATTAAATCCAGCCGTACTGGTGCTCACGGGCGGCGATCCGCTGGAGCGTGACGATATCTATGAACTGGTCGGCCATGCCGCCGCTCTTGGCCTCGAAGTGGCCTTCACGCCTAGTGGCACTCCTTTACTCACCCCAGCCGCGATCTCGCGCCTGCAGTCCAGTGGCGTGCGCCGGTTAGCCCTCAGTCTGGATGGCGCCAGTGCCGCAACCCATGATGATTTTCGTGGCGTGGGCGGATCGTTTGCGATCACTCTGCAGGCCGCCCAAGCGGCCGCTCGCCTGAGCCTGCCGGTGCAAATCAACACCACCGCGACGCGCCGCAACCGGGCCGAACTGCCGGCTTTGCGGGCAGTTCTGGATACTCTGCAGATCGCCATGTGGAGCGTCTTTTTTCTGATTCCCACTGGCCGCGCCCAGCGCGGAGAAATGCTCTCCGCCGACGAAACGGAAGAACTGTTTGCATTTCTTTACCAAACCGGCGCGCGCGGGCAATACCTGGTGCGCACCACCGAGGCCCCGCATTACCGGCGGTACCTGCGGCAGGCACGGCACGGCGCCGGGAGTGCCGATCCCGCCCAGCGCTGGGCGCGGCGCGCGGTGCCGCGCGGCATTGGCGACGGCTCGGGGTTTGTTTTTATTTCCCACACCGGCGAAATCTATCCCAGCGGCTTTTTGCCGCTCTCGGCCGGAAATGTGCGCTACCACCGTCTGGGCGAGGTTTACCGCCATGCGCCGCTGTTTCAGGCATTGCGCGACCGCGAACGTTTGAAGGGCAAATGCGGGGTTTGCGAATACCGTCACCTCTGCGGCGGCTCCCGCGCCCGCGCCTATGCGCTGACGGGAGATTACCTGGCCGCGGATTCCGGCTGTAATTATCAGCCTCGCGCTTCGGCCCAGAAGGCAGTTTCGGCTGCAGACATCAGCGTCACATAGCTGGCTTGTTCATCGCACCGCGTTCCTCGCGGCCATCCGGAAACGTACTGGGCACATCGCGACGAATGCCACGTATGCCGCTGCTTTCGCCGCACTGATTTATTTCTATGGCTTCTATCTGTACACTGGCTGGATGAAGCTAGGACTGGAATGAATCGTTATGACCATGCCCAACGCCACTTCCTCCGCACCATCCCCGCCACGGCTGGAGCATGAACATCATCCTGAGGCCATCGCCCGCCGCCTGGCGGTCCAGCCGCGTTCCAGCTACCTGCGCGATTGGCTCTATGGGGGCATGGATGGCGCGGTGACCACATTGGCGATTGCCGCCGGCGCCGCCGGCGGCCGGTTTTCTCCCCTGGTCATCATGGTTTTGGGACTTGCGAATGTATTTGCGGACGGTTTTTCAATGGCGGCCAGCAACTTTCTTGGCACCCGCGCTGAAGCGGAGGAATACCGCCGCCTGCAGGCACGGGAACGAAACCATATTCAGCTCGATCCAGCGGGTGAAACTGAGGAAATCCGCCAAATCTATCAAGCCAAGGGATTTCACGGAGATGATCTGGAACGGGCGGTGAGTATCCTTACCGCCAATCAGGAGCAATGGGTCGCCACCATGTTGAGCGAGGAATATGGACTGGGGTCCGCCACACGTTCACCCTGGCTGGCGGCCGGAAGCACGATGCTGGCGTTTGTGCTCTGTGGATTGGTTCCATTGCTGCCGTTTTTTTTGCGTTTTCCACATCCTGATCCATTCGCTGCGGGATGTACGCTGCTGGTGTTTTTTGGGCTGGGCGCGGGCAAAAGCCGGTGGTCGCTTCAACCCTGGTGGCGGTCGGGGTGCGAAACTGTTTTCATCGGCCTGCTCGCGGCCGGAACGGCTTTCCTGCTCGGCCGCGGACTCCATGGCCTGCTTGGAAAATGGATATAAATCTAATTTGCGGAGATTTCTGGTATGTCCCGATCCTCACGTCCCGAACAATGTACGGTCTGCATTCTGGCCAGTTTTTGCCGCTTGCGCCATCCTCAGGCTCCCCGGCCGCATTTAGAGCATGTCTATGCCAGCCGTGGGGATAAGCTGGCGCGGCAGGGCAGCGAAGTGGAATGGGTGCAGGTGCTTTGCGCGGGCACGGCGAGAGTGGAAACCAGGGGATTTACGGCAGGCAAACTCATGCTCGGACTGATCCGCTCCGGCCAGTTTCTAGGCTTGGAAGACTTGAAAAAAAACATACACAGCTACAGCGTCATCGCATTGCAGACCTGTGTGGTTGCGCAATTGCCGCGCGAGCAGTTTCTTGCCGGTCTGGAGCAGAATCCCCGGCTTCATCAGCAAATCTGGCAAGCCCTGGCGGAGTGGACCCATTATCTTTCCACCCGGCTGCCATCGCATCTGCAAGGCAGCGTGGATCAGCGCCTGGCCGCGGTTCTTCTGGATATGGCGGAATGGCACGCGGAATCCCTGGCGGCGGCGCAGGCCGCCGCCCATGCGCCAACTGATCCACCCAGCGCGGAAAAACGGCGCCTGGAAGGGCGCATGCGCCGCAAGGATCTCGCCGCTATGACGGGCATTTCACCGGAAACCGTCAGTCGGCATCTGGGCCAGTGGAAAGCCCGGGGCCTGATCACGGAAAACCGTAAAGGCGAAATTACCCTGCAATCGCTCGACCGTCTGCGCCGCATCGCGCGGCGATGGCAAATTGCCGGTTCTACCGCGGCTACGGATCTTACCCTTTCGTCGCCTTCGGACTCGAATCCCGTTCTATCCCCAAAACTGCCCCAGCCAATGACTCCTCCGGCGGTTTGATCGCCTTCAACCCAGATGATCAAAACCCATCGCATGGCTTCAAAAACACATCCCCTGCGGCAAGCTGCTGCCGCTCTGGCCTGCATAGCTGGCCTGATGCTCCTGCCGATGGTAAATCTGGCGTGCCTGCGGCCCTGCCAGGTCCATAGATCAATCGGTTGCTGCCAACCCGGCAGGCCAATGCCCATGGCGGGCATGCGAAACTTCCCTTCGGCTCCCGTACGCCCAAAAGCGGCGGCATGCAAGTCCATGCCGTGTGGCATGTTGCCGGCAGCTCCCGCCGGCCTGGGCATTCTTACTTCACAATCTGATGTTTCAGCTAGTCAATCTGCGATATTTTTCGCAATAACTTCCGGCTCCGGCTTTGGCTCTACAACGCACCCTGTATTATCCACGCCGCTTCCATCGCGCGAATGCTCCTTTCGACTGGCCGCGCCTATCCTGCGAATTTAGCGCTCCTCTACTGCTTTTCCCGGGCATTCCGGCTTGATTTCCAGCCCGGCATGAAATTCTAAATTTCATGCCAATGCCCTCATTGCATTTCCGAAAAGTTCGGATAAGGACGATATGCGCGATCATAATTTCCATTTCATTCATTTTCTGTTGTTATTCTGCTTCGCCGGCATGCTGGCTTCAGGACTGCGGGCGCAAATGGACCCGTATTTCACCGCGATTAATTATCCCGTCAAAGCCGGTTCTGGTATGTTGATGCTGCTGCCGGATTTTCAAGCTGCGCGGTTTGGCCCTGACTTCGCAACCACCATGGGCATGGCGGAATTCGGGCTGACGCCAAATTGGTCGGCGGGCATCATGGCGGAAAGCGAAAAAATTTCCGGGCTGCCGCTGACCTACGGCGGCTTGCGTTTCAACACCTATTACCGTCTATTCCATCACAACCACGGGCTGAACCTGACCCTGTACGGCGAATACGAAGATCTGAATCAGGCGGCCTTGTACAAGATGGAAGTGAGCGGGTTTGGGCCTGAGGATCTGACCACCCCGCTGGCCCTGGCCCGGCGCACGCCCGCAAGAACCTTCGAACAACGCGTCATCGTGTATTACGATTGGAAGCATTGGAACGCAACTTTTAACTTCATCAGCGAAACGCCGCTCGAAGCCCCCTATGGCGATAATTTTGGCTATGTCTGGGGAGTTTTTCATTCCGCCGCGATGATGGAGGCCGACCCGGCAGGGATGGGCATGAAGGCGATGGGCCGTAAGTCTGGTCCGCCCGAATTTTCTCTCCGCCGCCTGGGCTATGGGCTGGAGATGATGGGTGCGTTAGGAAATAACCGGCAGCCCGGATTTTACTGGAGTAACGAACAACAATATCTGGGCCCGGTCTTTACCTATCAGCTCACGCGGCACTGGTCGCTGCACTTGGAGCCGACCTTGGGCTTATCGGGGGTCAGCGATCCGCTGGTGCTGCGCCTGGGGATTCAATACATGGCGAACCATCTGGGCCGCGACTTCGGCCGGCTCTGGTGAATGCCGCACGGGTGCGAATTCGGGTTCGGCCCGGCGAGGCGCCTTCGTGCCGCTGCCCGGCATGGCCTCGCGGCGCTCCACAATGGGCCGCGGTTCATAAGTCCAGCCACGAGCCAGACGGCGCTCTTCCCGCCGCGCCGTCCACAACAGCACCGGGCCCAAAACAACGGCCAGCCGGGCGGCCCAGCCGAATTCACGCAGCAGCCGGCGGCGCAAGGCATGAGCCCGGCGGGCCATGCGGGGATTGGAGGCGCGCAAGTGGCGTTCCATGGCCCAGAGCACGGGAGGATAGAGCATGCGCAGTTGCCGGGCTTCAAATTGAAATCTGAGCCGCACCCGGGCCTCGGGATGGTTGCGATGCCGGAGCCAGCCGGCAAATGTGGTCCGGCAGATGCGATATAAACTTGGGCCGTTGCGTTCGAAATCGCGAAGAAAGGCCCGATCAAGCCAGTATTTGGACTCCTCGCGCTCCAGGGCGGCATGGCGGAAATTAAATTTGAATTGGCCGTGAATATCGGCCAGTTCACTTTCAGGCAAGAGCCGGCCCTGGTCTTGCATCTGGAGGTAGAGCGGTGTGCCGGGGATGGGAGTATAGAGCATGAACTGATGAAAATCGGTATTATGCCCGGCGGCGTGCTCGATTTCCTGCGGCAGGTTTTCGCGTGTATGGTGCTCCAGGCCTATGATGGTGGAACCCAGCAGGCGAATGCCGTGCCGGCGCATCTCAACCGTAAGCTGGCGGGTATCTCCGCCCTGCAGTTTGGCGTAGGCGCCGCGCGGCGATTCCAGGCCCAGCCAAATCCAGGAAATGCCTAGACTGACCAGTTCCTCCATGCTGTATTTCCGGATGGCGTTGGCGGAGGAAAAAACATAAAAACTCCAGCTTTTTTGATGGCGGCGCATGAGCTCAAGCAGAGCCATGGCGCGGCGCCGATGGAGCAGGAAATTTTCATCCATGATGAAGAACGACTGCACGTGCAGGCGCGCCTCCATTTCGCACATCACCGCAAACAGTTCTTCGCCGGTCTCATAAAAACTCAGAAATTTACCCTTCCCGCCAAAGAAAGCCGAGGTGGTGCAGAAATTACAGCCCAGGGGACATCCGGCGGAGGGAATAATCGTCGCCGCGGTGGCTCCCTCCGCGGCCTTGGCATTGATGCCCATTACCCGCAAGCCAAATCCGGAGATAATGGCGGGATGACGGATGGGAGCGGAGGCGTTTTCCCCCAGATAATCGCGCATCCAGGCTACGCCATCGCCGGTGACGATGTAATCGGCGTCCAGGTAGTGTTCCAGGCCGGGGATGGCGGCCACATGTCCGCCCACCACGATGACCGCCTGCGGCGCCAACTGGCGCGCCAAACGGCACATCTCGCGAACCTTGCCGACATTCACGATAATCGAGGTGATGCCGATGACGTCATAGGCATGCGTGCGCAGTTCCTGTTCGAATAATTCCCGAGTAGGAAAATCGAGCAGTGTGCAGGGCGCGGTAATGTTTTCCCGGATCAGCATAATGCCCCAGGAACGGTGAAACATGCGGAGGGAAAAAGCGCCCTGGACCCGGGTCACCTGATTGTGATACAGCTCCATCGGGTTAATGGCGCGGCTGCCAAACTCGTCATCCTGGGCGTAAGGCCCGAACACCGAGGTCAACAGTACCCGGGCCTGGTTGCCGCGAGGATGACGGGAGGGCGCCACTGGATCCATCTTTGAATCGTAGCCGGGAAAGCGTCGGGCATCGGCCAAACAACAGAAAACATGATCAGGATCATTCACCGAAGCAGCGCAACTCATTAAAAAAACAGTCATTTCTCTGCTTTTTCTCATTCATCACATTTCAAAAGGCAATGCCCGCATCCTACCCAAAATCAAAAATCAATACTTGTATATTCGAATTTTCTAATATACAATTTTTCTAAATGAGCGAAGCATTACGCCAATTTAAAAGCGCCATCTTTCAAGGGCTGGCTCATCCGACCAGGATCGCAATCGTCGAGCTTTTGCGTGAAGGTGAATTGCCGGCGGGAAAGCTAATTGAGCAGCTTGGCCTTGAACAGGCGAATGCTTCCCAGCATTTGGCCGTTCTGCGCGCGCGGCAAATCGTGGTCAGCCGCAAGCATGGGAATCAGGTCTATTATTCGATTCGCGATCGCGCATTGATTGATGTGCTCGAAATTCTGCGGCATTACTTTTATTCGCAACTGAGCGGCGCCATGAATATGTTGCGGGAAGTGGAAGCCGAAACACCCGAGCCGCATCATAGGACCATCCAGTCATGAGCTTGGCCGGTGAGGTTGAGACCGCGCACTCAGCCGCCGGCCGGCTGCGGTCGGTTGTTGATCAAGCCGCCAGCCTGCTGCCGGCTCAGGGCCCGATCGGAATTTTCGTCCACCATAACCCATTGCACGCCTTTGAGGATCTGACCTTTGAAGATGCGGTTATCCAGGCGGGGCAACTTCTGGGCGCCGAACCCTATATGAGCGAGCCGGACTACCGCCGTGAGCTGGCTCGCGGGCGAATCCAGCTCGTGGATATTGACGCCGTTCTGGATCAGGAAAATGATGCCCACATATTCGGCTGGCTTCATCGCCGCGCCCTGCGCCGCGCGATGATCTCGCCCGGAGTCCGGGAATTTGACGCGGCCACGATCGTCTGGCGCATGGAACAGGGGGATTTAAAGCGGGAGCTGAATCTTCCCGCGCCCGGGGCGTTGTTTGAGGCATGCTGGGCTCGCACCTCGGCTCATGCGGAAAAAGCCGTTCCCACCCATCCCATCCATGAGATTATTCATCCCTGGCTGATCCGGCTTTGCTCCGTCTTCCTGGATCAGGGCATATCCTGCTGGCCAATGCCGGATCGCAACCTGGGCTTGTACGAAAGCACTCGCAATTTGTTTTCCCAGCGCGGATGCATTTTTCCTCAACATCTCCAGGGACTCGACCGGGCATTCCGCCGGCAGGCGGAGCTTGGTTATTCCGCGGTCGCAGTGGTGTTGGAATATTTGCATGAAACCGGTTGTGCCGAAGCCGATTGGCTGCGAGTCATCACCTCCGAATTACAGGCGCTGCCGGGTTGGGCTGGTATCATCCGTCAGCTTGAAAAAAATCCGGCGTGGGCGCCGCATCACCCTCTTCCCTGCTCCCTGATGGATTATCTGGCTGTACGGCTGACGATGACACGCGTGGCGGAGCGCCAGGGTGTGGCAGACGCGGCGGCAGAGCCAGATCTGTTGAAAACGCAAGCCAATCGGCGGCTCAGCCGGGCGGCGCGCATTTATGATGCCGCCCGGGTGCTCCGGCTTGCGCCGGCCGAGATTCACCAACTCTCGGATTTGGAGTGGGCGGCTTTTACCCGTGAAGTGAACGCCTGCAATGGCTTGGAGCGGCGCAGGATTCTGCATCTGGCCTATGAACGCTGTCACGAGCGGGAGGTTCTTCGCAGCTTGGCCAGCCATCATCAATACCGGGGCCCGGCGGAACCCGCGGCCCGGCCGGCTGCGCAGATTTTCTTCTGCATTGACGAACGTGAAGAATCCATGCGCCGCGCTCTGGAGGAAATCAACCCCCGCCTGGAAACCTACAGCGCTGCCGGCTTCTTTGGCGTCGCCATTCATTATCGCAGCATCGATGACAATCAGGGAGCCGCCTTCTGCCCGGTTCTCGTTCAGCCCGAACACTCCATCGTCGAACACCCCAGGTCCGAAGACAATGTATTGCTGGAAAGCCGCCGTTCGCGCCGCAAAATGCTGGCGCTGCTCATGCGCAATTTCCTGGTTTCATCGCGGACTCTGGTGCGGGGATGGATCGCAACGTTCGTGCTCGGCTTACTATCCGTGGTCCCGCTCGTCGGCCAATTGCTGGCGCCGCGGCGGTACGCGCTGATTCGCGCCTGGCTGCACCGGACCCTGCTTCCCCGGCCGCGGACAAAACTCGCCATCGTGCGCAACCCGGAATCATCGCAACCCGCGGACTCCGGTTTGTTATCGGGATTCACGGTGGATGAAAAAACCGAACGGATTGCGGCCGTATTACGCCCGGCCGGCCTGACCAGGAACTTTGCCCGTTGGATCATCATTCTGGGCCATGGCTCGACCAGCCTCAATAATCCGCATGAATCAGCGCATGATTGCGGGGCCTGCGGCGGGCGCCGCGGCGGGCCAAATGCGAGGATATTCGCGGCCATGGCCAATCAGCCCCATGTCCGTGAGCGCTTGCGGCTCCAGGGAATTGACATCCCCGCGGATGCCTGGTTCATTGGCGGCTATCATGATACCTGCAGCGATGAGATCGAACTTTTCGATCTGGATGCGGTTCCCCGCTCCCATCAAGAGGAGCTTTGCGCTCTCCGCGCTGATTTGGACGCCGCCAGGGCTAGAAATGCGCACGAGCGCGTCCGGCGCTTCGAATCCAGTTCCTCCAGCACGGACACTCAGCAGGCCTTGCGTCATGTCCGGGCGCGCAGCGAACATCTCGCCCAGCCGCGGCCTGAGTACGGCCATTGCACGAATGCGGTATGTATCATCGGCCGCCGCGGCCTGACCCGCAATCTGTTTCTTGACCGGCGGGCCTTCCTGGCGTCCTACGATGCGGCACAGGATGCTGATCAGCGTGGCCTCGCGGCTCTATTGGCCGGCGTCGTCCCGGTCTGCGCCGGCATCAGCCTCGAATATTATTTTTCTTTTGTGGATAACGACCGCTACGGCTGTGGCACCAAACTTCCGCATAACATCACCAGTTTGATGGGCGTCATGGATGGCCACGCCAGCGATCTCCGCACCGGCCTGCCTTTGCAGATGGTCGAGATTCATGAACCGGTCCGGCTCCTGTTTGTGATCGAAACGTCCCCCGAACGGCTGCGGCCGGTGCTTGCGGCCAATGCCGGCTTGCAAAAGCTGGCCGATAACCGTTGGATCCGGATCGCGACAATTGACCCCGGCTCCGGACGGGTGCATGTGCTGCGCGAGGGCAGATATGAGGAATTTCAGGAAAGAGTGGAGCGGCTGCCCGTTGCCCTGAGTTCCGCGGAGTGGTACTCCGGTCAGGTACAGCATCTGCCCATGGCCTGGATTCACCCCTCGCTGCCCGTAAGGGAAAAACTGGCGTGAGCATTCCCCAGGCCGTTCTTATCTGGGTGGTGCTGGCTCCAGGCGTGGTTTTTGCCGCATTGGCGCTATTTTGGCTGCTGGGCTACACGCCCGGTGAAAAGTTTTTGACCCGGTTATCGTCCGCAATCTACCTCGGCTGCACGGCCGGAATTGCGGTACTTTCATGGACCATTCTGGCGTCGCGCGCGGCGCCCATGGGCATCGTAATATCCCTGGGGAATTGGTACGCCATCGGACATGACCACTTTTCGCTCGTGTTCATGGCGGACCGTCTTTCGCTGCCTTTTCTCGCGCTTGCCGTGGTGCTGTCGGGACTGATCGGGCATTTTTCCGCGACGTACCTGCATCGCGAACCGGGATTTCTGCGGTTTTATCTGTTGCTTCATCTGTTCGCGTTTGGATCATTTCTGGCCTTTGCCGGCGGTTCGTTCGATGTGCTCGCGGTTGGCTGGGAAATCGTGGGCATCACGTCGGTCCTGTTGATCGGATTTTTTCAGCAACGCTCTGCCCCGGTGGAAAACGGACTGCGGGTTTTCGGCATTTACCGCATATGCGACATCGGGCTGTTCGCCGCCATTTTCGCCCTTCACCGCTGGGCGGGAACCACGGCGTTGCGTCGCGGTTTTTCGCACCTGCACGGCATGCCGGTTGTTGTGGTTTGTCTTCTTCTGCTGTTTGCGGCGAGCGGAAAAGCCGCTCAAGTTCCCTTTTCCGGCTGGCTTCCCCGCGCCATGGAAGGGCCCACCCCATCCAGCGCCATTTTTTATGGCGCCATTTCCATCCATGTGGGCGCATACCTGCTGCTGCGGGCGGAGCCGCTGCTGGCGCGTTCGCCGCTCGCGTCTGGTTGCGTGATCCTGATTGGCGGCCTGACAGCCCTGCACGGCACCTTCGCCGGCCGCGTCAGCGCCGACGCCAAGACATCGCTTGCGTACGCCACGCTGACCCAGGTGGGCATCGTATTCATCGAAATCGGGCTTGGTTGGAAATGGCTGGCCGTCGCCCACATTATGGGCAATGCCATAATCCGCACCCTGCAATATCTGCGGGCTCCCTCCATGCTGCGCGATTATCACCAGATGTATGCCGCTTCCGGCCACAAAGAACCGGTTGCAGCCGTCTCCAAACGTACGGGAAGGCTGGGACAAATCCAGCTGCTGTTCTATCGCTGGTCCTTTGACCGCGGGCATCTCGATACCATCCTGGATCGCTGGGTGATTGCCCCTTTGTTCCGGGTGTCTGAATGTCTGGCGAAACTGGATAAGATGGGGACCTCCGCGTCTGGGGTTCAGGCGCATCTCATCCTTCCCTGCATGTCCGGACCGCTGAGCCAGGAAAATCCCGAATGACCCTCTCGATTCTTCTCCCGGCGCGGGACCTGATGTGGGCAGCGGTTGCAATTCCCTGGCTGGGAGTCGTGCTTGGCTCCGTCTGGCGGCGGCATGCGCGCCTGCTGGGCTGCATCACCACGGCGATGGCAGGCTTGGCGTGTGGGCTCCTGCTTTGGCAGTCGCCCAAAGGTGGATCTTTGTATGACACGCTCGCCCTGCTTTACACCTGTCTGAGTTTCGCTGCATTGGTGGTGCTTCCTCGCCGTGATTGCACGTGGAGCAACATCAGCGGCATCCTCTTTCTGTTGGGCTGCACCCTGCTGGCGTATTGGACCAATAATCTATTGATTCTGGTTGCGGCCTGGATGCTGTCATCCGTGCCCTTTATGGCCGTTGCCTGGCTGGGCTCCCGGTCCTGGCGTCCGCGGGCCGGCTTGCTGATTTCAAGCCTGTGTCTGGCGGTTGCCCTTACATGGATCTGGGTGCGCGACCGAACCCTCGCCATTTCCGCCCTCCAAGGCCATGCTTTCGCGGGCGCTATTGTCTTCTGGCTCTTTGTGCTCGCGGTCATTTTCCGCAAAGCCATGGTTCCCGGGCATGCCTGGATCCCGGACATGGCGGAAACAACTTCAGCGATTCCCGCGTCCCTGCTGTTGAACGAGCATTTTGGGGCTCTGCTGATCATTAAACTGCTCGTGCCGCTTGATCCGCATGCCGGCGCGCGGTTTCCCATATTTGCCGATTTTGCTCTTTGGGCCGCGCTCTATTTCGCCCTCCGGGCGCTCAGTGAAAATTCCCCCCGGCGATTACTGGCGCTTTTAACCATCAGCCAGTCGGCATGCATTTTGAGCGGGCTGGAAAGCGGCACGGCGGCCGGCATTTCCGGCGCACTGGCTCAGTGGATCGTGGTTTCAGTCACTACGGTGGGCCTTTTCGCGATCCTGCGCCTCCTGGAAGTCCGATTCGGCGGCCATTTCACGGTTCACCGCCATTATGGCCTGGCGGAACACTCCCCGCGTCTGGCGGTTTTTTTCGCAATTTTCGCGCTGGCATTCATTGGCTTACCCGGCACGCTGGGCTTCTGCTCGCAGGATTTATTGATTCACGGCGCACTCCAGTCGCATCCCTGGATCGGTCTCCTGCTGCCGATTACAGCGGCGATGAATGCCATAAGCATGTTCCGGCTATTCACCCGATTATTCCTGGGCAAACGCCGCACTGGCATTACGGTGATGGCCGATGCATTGCCGTGCGAGCGATGGGCGCTTACGGCCGGCGTGCTCTTTGTTGTCCTGGGCGGCTTGTTCCCGAATGCGATCCTGATGCAACCGTCCGCCGGTCTTTCCGGAAAACTATCCCCCCGCATTCGTATGGTGAAGCGGCCGGAGGGCAAAAATAAATTCAGATTAAAAGCCCCGTCCGCATCGCCTGTCCTCGGCCGGCCGGCACAGAAATTCCGCAGCCAGGACCTTACACGCGGCGAAACCTCGAGCCCGAACCAGATGATTAATGCGGATAAATCCCGGGCATGAACAGTAAAGTCAGAAGGCTGACGCCAACATAAGCCCAGCCCAGCTTGCGCAGGTGGCGCGGAGAAACCGGGTATATAAAAAGAAAAAGATTCAATATGCAAATGGGCAGTAGCGGCAGCATGAACGGGCCATCCGCCATGCCGTGGCGTGTCGCCAGAAGGCCTGCCAATCCCGCGCCGCAAGGCAGTAATAAAGACATCATGGCCGGCTTGGGGTCTTGATATTTAGCCCGGCTGATCAATCCCCGCACCGCGAAAACGGCGGAGACCAGCACGCATGTCCAGAGTAGAGACATGAGCAGCGCCGGCCCTGGCGGCACGCCGGCCGCCAGGGCCACCGGCATAGAGCAGGAAACCAGCGCCGCCGTGGCGAGAACTTCGCCCCATAGCCGGCGTTCATAGCCTCTCATCGCCAGGCCTAGCACCGCCAGCCCCAGCCCCGCTGGCAGACACATGGCCATCCGCAATCCGGCATTACTCCCAAACCAGATCCAGACCCAACCGCCGAGAGCAACCGCCGACAATGCTCCGATCAGCCAGCCCGTCCGGGCGCC
>JAKAZV010000155.1 GCA_021826505.1 Acidobacteriota bacterium
AAAGCCATACCAGTCCGGGCGTCATGGCGCGATGGGCGGGCGCGCAGCGCTCAAAGGCGCGCTGCAGGGTCAAGATGAAAAAAATAGCGGGAACCAGAAAAATTAAAATCAGGAGGCGCACCAAAAACAATGCGCCCTGGAGAGCATAAAAATGCGGAATCATAAGCCAACCCTCGCTATATTAGCTCCCACGAACAGTCCGATTGTATAACAAGACCGCGCCGTCTTCCTTCCTGTATTCTGATTTTCATGGAAGCTATCCGCCAGGTTCTCGGCGCCCTTCTCTCCAGCCTGCCGCCGCAACTGCGCGATGACGCCCCGGTGCTGGCCTGGCCGGTGGTCGCCGGCGGCTTGATGGGCCGCCGCGTCCGCGCCCGCGCCTGCCGCCAGGGGATTCTGCAGCTCGAAACCAGCGATCCCGCCTGGCGCCAGGAAGTCGCCCGCTCCGCGCCGCACATTCTGCGCGAATTCGAGCGCCTGCTCGGCCCCGGCCAGGTGCGGGAATTAAACTGCCGGCTGGATGCTCCCGAATCCCCGCCCGCGGTTGAATCATAATAAAAGATTCGGAGTCCTGATGAACATTTCGCGCGAGCAAATTGACCGCATTGCCGAACTGGCCCATCTGGAGCTGGCGCCGGCCGAAGCCGAGGCCATGCGCCACGACCTCGAAGCCATACTCAGCTACGTGGCCGTGCTGCAGCAGCTCGATACCAGCGGCCTCGAGCCCATGTCGCATCCCGGCGGCGGCGCTCCCCTGCCGCTCCCGCGCCGCGATGAAACGCAGCCTGGCCTGGGCGCCGCGGCGGCCCTGGCCGGCGCGCCGGCTTCCGGCGGCCAATGCTTCAAGGTGCCGCGCGTCATCGAGCGCCTTGAATCCTGATTATTTCTGCCTGCACTGGAATTGGTCTTGAGCGATACCTATCCCGCAACGATTGCCGCAATTCGCGCCGGGCTGGCGCAAGGCGAATTTACCGCCCGCGCGCTGGCCGGCCATTACTACGAGCGCATCGCCGCCACGGAAGCGCCGGCCGCGCCGGCGGCCAACGCATGGCTGACGCTCTGCCGCGAGCGCGCCGAAGTCCAGGCGGATCGCGTGGACGCGCTAGCGCGCCAGGGCCAGCCGCTGCCGCCGCTGGCCGGGCTTCCCCTGGCGGTCAAAGACGTGATCTCGATGCGGGGAGTTCGCACCACCTGCGGCTCGCGCATGCTGGAGCACTATATCGCGCCCTACGACGCCACCGTAATCGAAAAACTGGAAACCGCGGGGGCGCTCCTGTTAGGCAAGGTGAACTGCGACGAGTTCGCCATGGGCTCCTCGACGGAAAACTCCGCCTTCGGCCCCACCCGCAACCCGCGCGACCCCAGCCGCGTGCCGGGCGGCTCCAGCGGCGGTTCGGCCGCCGTGGTGGCCAACGGCTCGGCTCTGGCGGCGCTCGGGTCCGACACTGGCGGCAGCATCCGCCAGCCCGCCGCCTTCTGCGGCGTCGTCGGTCTGCTGCCCACCTACGGCCGGGTCTCACGCTACGGCCTGGTCGCTTTCGGCTCCTCGCTCGACCATATTGGCCCGCTCACCCGCTCGGTGGACGACGCCGCCCGCCTGCTCGGCGTGCTGGCCGGGCCCGACCCGCGCGACGCCACCTGCGCCGACGTTCCCGTTCCCGACTACGCCGCCCAGCTTGCCGCTTTACCCGCGGGCTTCCGGATCGGGGTGGTCAAAGAGGCCTGGGGCGGCGGCCTCGACTCTCAGGTGGAAGCCACGGTGCGCCGCGCCCTCGACCGGCTTGCCGGCGCCGGCTGTGACATCGTGGAAGTTTCCCTGCCGCACCTGCACGCCTCCATCGCCACCTATTACATCGTGGCCACCGCCGAGGCCAGCGCCAATCTCGCCCGCTTCGACGGAGTGCGCTACGGACTGCGCGCGGAGGCGGAAAGTCTGGGCGAAATGTACCGCAAAACCCGCGAGGCCGGCTTTGGCGCCGAGGTCAAGCGCCGCATTCTGCTCGGCACTTATGTGCTCAGCTCCGGCTATTACGACGCCTACTACCGCAAGGCGCAGCTCGCCCGCGCCCTGCTCGCGCGTGATCTCGACCGCGCCTTTGCCCAGGCCGATTTACTGGTCACCCCCACCACTCCGGGCACGGCGTTCAAGATCGGAGAAAGAATCTCCAATCCGCTCGAAATGTATCTGGCCGATATTTATACCGTGCCCGCCGATCTGGCCGGCATTCCCGCCATTTCCGTGCCCTGCGGCGAAGCCGCCGGCCTGCCCGTGGGTTTGCAGTTCATGGGCCGCCACTTCGACGAAACCCGCGTCCTGCAGGCAGCCCGGCTGTGGGAAAGCCTGCACACCCCTCCCGCCTGAAAGCGCAGGCCTCCGGACTGCGCTTTTTCTATGAGCCAGAGCCCTCGTTCCGCATTGCGGAACGAGGCGGATAGCAACGGCCTTTCCTTAGGGCGAATGCACCGCATGGATCTGCCGCACAGTCTTTTCTGCCATGCTTATGGCATGGCAATTCGCACCACGGTGGATCTTCCCGAGCCCCTTTATGCCCAATTGCGCCATCGCGCGGAACTTACCGGCGCTTCGATCCGTTCGTTGATTGTCAATGCCATCGAACAAACCTATCCGCAAAGCCTGAAAGGCAGACACGTCACCGGCCCTATGATTCGCGGCTCCGGCAAGCGTGGCCCACGCTATCCCACGGATGAGAATCCGCATGAACTTATACTTCCCTGATTCCCGTCTCGATTTCTCCGCTTCTTCTGTGTCATCCTAATCCCATGTACGAAGACTTCACCGCCAGCGATCCGTTCAGCGGAGAAAACTTTCACTGCCAGTATCAGTCGGTGATCGTCGGCATCGCCACCCGCCACAGCGACACGGTGGACATTAAATTTCTGGTCAACGGCCAGTCCGTCTGGCTGGGCCTGCCCCATCCCGCCTGGGTCGAATTCCGCCGCCGCACAGGACAGGCGCTCTCGGACCGGATGGCGGTGGATCTGGCGGGCATGTTTTTAAAGCGCCAGCTTGAGTCGGGCGCGGGCGCCGGACGCAACTACTGGAACGAAATCCGCACGGATGAGGTCATCGGTCTGGCCGGCGAGCTGGGCTGGCTGACGGTGGCCGCGCGGCAATAGCCGCAGCCCGCTTGCCATGAAAATCCTGATCGCCAACCGCGGCGAAATCGCGCTTAGAATCGGGCGTGCCTGCCGCGACCTGGGCATTCCTTCCGTCGCCGTCTATTCCGATGCCGACCGGCTCGCGCGCCACGTCCTGGCCGCCGACGAGGCTCTCCACCTCGGCCCCGCGCCCGCCGCTGAAAGCTATCTCCATATTCCGCGCATCATCGCCGCCGCCCGCGCCTCCGGCGCCACGGCCATCCATCCCGGCTACGGTTTTCTATCGGAAAACCCCGCCTTTGCCCGCGCCTGCCGCGACGCCGGGCTGGTCTTCATCGGGCCTTCGCCCGAGGCCATGGAGCAGCTGGGCGACAAAATCGCCGCCCGCCAACTCGCTGCGGCCCACGACGTGCCGGTGCTGCCGGGCGTGCTTGAGCCATTGCCCGACGCCCGCGCCGCCCGCCGCGCCGCCGCCGCCATCGGCTATCCCGTGCTGCTCAAGGCTTCGGCCGGAGGGGGCGGCAAGGGCATGCGCCGGGTGGAAGCGGAAGCCGAACTCGACGCCGCCTTCCAACTCGTCTCAAGCGAGGCCGAGCGGGCCTTCGCCGACGGCCGCGTCTATCTTGAGCGCGCCCTCGACCACCCCCGCCACGTGGAAATCCAGCTTCTGGCCGACGCCCACGGCCACGCAATCTATCTCGGCGAGCGGGAATGCTCGATCCAGCGCCGGCATCAGAAAATCGTGGAAGAAGCTCCCGCCCTGCGCCTGGCGCCGGCAATCCGCCAGGCCATGGGGACCGCCGCGCTGCGGCTGGCCCGCGCGGCGGGTTATGCCAACGCCGGCACGGCGGAATTTCTGCTCGACCCAGCGGGGCAATTTTATTTTCTCGAGATGAACACCCGGCTCCAGGTTGAGCATCCCGTCACCGAACTGGTTTTTGGCCGCGACCTTGTGACCGCTCAGATTCGCATCGCCGCGGGAGAAAAACTCGCCTGGCAGCAGGCTGATCTTGAGCCGCGCGGCCACGCCATCGAGTGCCGCATCTATGCGGAAGACCCGGATCAGAACTTCATGCCCTCGCCCGGACGCATCACCCATCTGCGCTGGCCTGAAGGTCCGGGCATTCGCCTCGATTCCGGAATTTACGAAGGCTGGACGGTGCCGCTCGACTACGACCCCTTGCTGGCCAAGCTGATCGTCTGGGGTGAAGACCGCGCCCAGGCCGCCGCGCGCCTCCGCCGCGCCCTTGATGAATGCGAAATCGGCGGCCTGCGCCACAATCTCGGCTTTTTCCGCCGCCTCGTCCGCGAGCCCGATTTTCTCGCGGGCACATTCGATACGGGCTTCGCCGCCCGCTTCCAGGCCGGCGTCCAATCCGCGGCCGCGCCGGACCCCGCATTGCCCATGGCCGCCATCGCCGCCGTGCTGGCGGCGCAAGCTTCCGCCACGCCGGCCTTGAGTCCGGGAATTGACTCCGCACCGAAGCCTTCCAGTAAGTGGCGCGCCG
>JAKAZV010000156.1 GCA_021826505.1 Acidobacteriota bacterium
AGGCGGGCAAATCTGGAGAGCGAGCGCGGCCGCGACAGCCGCCGCGGCATTGTGGAAACAAGCGCGGCAGGCGGGCGCCCAATGGCTGGGCGGACGCCGAGTGGTTGCGGCAGATGCGCATTCTCTGCTGGCGGAAGACGCGGCCGGAGCAGAGCGCCTGCCGTGGGAAAAACTGGTGCTGGCGCCGGGAGCACGGGAGATATTCCTGCCTTTTCCCGGCTGGACATTGCCGGGAGTGCTGGGCGCGGGCGGGTTACAGGCGCTGGTCAAGAACGGCCTGGACATTCGCGGGCAGCGCGTGATGGTGGCCGGCAGCGGACCCTTGCTGCCGGCCGTGGCGGCTTATTTACGCTCACAGGGCGCGAAGATCGCCGGCATTGCCGAACAGGCCACGCGCATGCAACTGGCGGAGCTGGCCTGGGCAAGCCTGCGGTCACCGGAAAAACGGAGGCAGGCAGCGGAATTATTCCGGCAATTGCACGGAGTTCCCTACCTGACGCATTGCTGGGTGGAAGCCGCGGAAGCGGATGAGGCAAAACATAAACCTTCCGGATGGCTGACCTCGGTGCGGCTGCGGCGCGGCCGCCAGCGCTGGCGGGAAGAATGCGATTGGCTGGCCTGCGGCTTTGGCCTGGCGCCCAACGTTGAGCTGGCACGTTTGTTTGGATGCGGATTGGTTCCGGCGGAGAAGAATCAGCCGCCGGCCATCGCGACGGATGATTTTCAGCTTACCTCGCAACCTAATATATGGTGCGCGGGCGAGATCACCGGCATTGGCGGACTGGAGTTGTCCCTGCTGGAAGGCAGGATCGCCGGCCTGGCGGCTGCCGGCCAGACGGAACAGGCGCGACACTGGCACAAGGCGCGGGAGCGCCAGCGCGCCTTTGCCCGCGCCCTGGCGCGGGCCGGCCGGCTCAACCCCGAACTGCGGCGGCTATCCAGCGATGAGACGATCGTTTGCCGCTGCGAGGATGTACCACTGGGACGGCTCCGCGGTTATCATTCCTGGCGGGAAGCACGGCTGCAGGAGCGCTGCGGCATGGGCGCCTGCCAGGGCCGCGTCTGTTCGGTGATCACGGGCTGGCTGTGGAACTGGCAATTTGATACGCCCCGGCCGCCCGTGTCACCCGCGCGAACCGAGACGCTGGCCCTCCTGGCCGCGGATACGAAAAAAGAAACTACGACGGAGCTCATCTTATGACCGTTACCTGGCGCGGCGTCTTGCCCGCAATCACCACTCCTTTTCAACCTGATTTCAGCGTGGATCATGCGCAACTGGCGGCCCATTGCCAGTGGCTGGTGAATGAAGGCTGCCAGGGCATTGTCGCGCTGGGTTCGCTGGGCGAAGGAGCGACATTGGCGGCGACGGAGAAAGTTGAAATATTACAGACCTGCCGCCGTGCCCTGGGCGATCGCGCGCCGGTGATCGGCGGCATCGCGGCGCTGAGCACGGCCGAGGCCGTGGCGCTGGCCCGCGACTCGGCCCAGGCTGGCTGCGCCGGACTGATGGTTTTGCCGCCTTATGTTTACGCCGGTGACTGGCGGGAATTGAAAGCCCATGTGCTGGCGGTGATGCGCTCCACCGATTTGCCTTGCATGCTCTACAACAACCCCATCGCGTATGGAGCGGATTTTCTGCCCGAGCAGATCGCCGAGCTGGCAAAGGAATGCGAAAATCTGCGGGCCGTCAAGGAATCGAGCGGCGACGTTCGCCGCATTACCGCGATCCGCGGACTCTTGCAGGATCGCCTGGAGATTCTGGTCGGGCTGGATGATGCGGTGCTCGAAGGCGCGGCCGCCGGCGCGCGGGGATGGGTGGCCGGGCTGGCCAATGCCCTGCCCCGGATCTCGGTGCGTTTGTGGGAAGCGGCTTGTGGCAGGCAAGCCGCGGCCGCGGCGATTTACCGCTGGTTTTTGCCGCTGCTGCGGCTGGATACGAAGCCGAAGTTCGTGCAATACATTAAACTGGCGCAGGAGATGACCGCGACCGGCAGCGCCCGGGTGCGTCCGCCACGGCTGGAGCTTGCGGGGGATGAATTAGCGGCGATTCGGACATTGATCAAGCAGGCACTGAAGACCATGCCCAAAGAAGTGAAGTAAACCACGCATTCGATGGCGACAAAAGCGGTATGATCTTGGCGAGGAACGAGGAACCTGGAATGAGCCTAACCTGGAATCGGCGGCAATTTCTTTCGGCCACGGCCATGGGCGCGACCGGTCTCTGGCTGGGAAGCGAGGCCCGGGGCGAAAGCAATATCCCGGAAATGACGCCCAACGGCCTCTCCAAAAGCCAAGCGCCGCCCAATAGCAGCGTAATCCATCCCAAAGTGGCGGATGAAGCGGCCGAACTCGCGCACCCGTTTCCCCTGCACCGGGTAAAATTGCTGCCCAGCCCGTTTCTGGCCGCGCTGGAAACCAACCGCGAGTACCTGATGTCGCTGCCCAATGACCGCCTGGCGCACATGTTCCGCATCACGGCAGGATTGGGTTCCCAGGCCCAGCCCTTCGGCGGCTGGGAAAACCCGAAATGCGAGCTGCGCGGCCATTTTACCGGCGGGCATTACCTTTCCGCCGCGGCTCACATGCATGCCACGACAGGTGACGAGGCCATCCAGGCCAAAGCCGGCGAACTGGTGCGGACCCTGGCGGCATGCCAGCAAGCCCACGGCAATGGATATCTGAGCGCGTTTCCGCAGGGGTTGTTTGACCGGCTGCGGGAAGGCAAACCCGTCTGGGCGCCCTTTTATACGCTACATAAGATCATGGCCGGCCTGATTGATATGCAGCAGCATTGCGGCAATGCGCAAGCCCTGGAAACAGCGGAAAAGCTGGCCAGCTGGATCGGCGCCTGGGTGGGACCGATCAGCGATGCGCAGATGGGCCGCATTCTCAATGTCGAATACGGCGGCATGAACGAGGCGCTGTATAACCTTTACTCCATTACCGGCAACCGGTCCTACGCCGCGACTGCGCACCGTTTCGATCACAAGGATTTTTTTGATCCCTTATCGGAGTTCCGGGACGAACTCAAGGGCCTGCATGCCAATACCCATGTGCCGCAGGTGATTGGCGCGGCGCGCCGCTATGAGCTGACCGGCGAAACCTATTACCGCAATGTGGCGCAGTATTTCTGGCAGGAAGTCACCGCGCATCGCAGTTACGCCACCGGCGGCACCAGCAACGGCGAATGGTGGACCACGCCGCCCGGCGTGCTGGCCAAGCAATTGGGCAGCCGCAACCAGGAATGCTGCGTGCAATACAACATGCTCAAGCTCACCCGCCATATTCATAGCTGGACGGCGGATGCACGGGCCATGGATTATTACGAGCGCACGCTCTACAACAGCAAGCTGGGCACGCAGCAGCAGACGGGCATGAAGATGTATTTCGTGCCGCTGCAGCCCGGCTTCTGGACTTTTTACCATTCGCCGGATGATTCGTTCTGGTGCTGCACCGGCACCGGGGCGGAGGATTTCGCAAAATTCAATAACAGCATTTACTCATATCGGGACGATCAGCTATATATCAACCTTTATATTCCCTCGTTGCTGGAGTGGCCGGAAGCCGGGCTGCAGCTGCGGCAATTGACGCAATATCCCCTTGAAGAAAGCACCGATTTCGAGCTGCGGCTGCGGCGGCCCAAAGCGCTCACGTTCAACCTGCGCGTTCCCTGGTGGGCCGATCGCGGCGGCGAACTGACCATCAATGGCAAGCGGATCCCGGCGCTGGCAAGCCCGGGCAGTTATCTGGCCCTGCGCAGGACATGGCAGAGCGGAGACCGGGTGAGCTTGCGGCTGCCCATGCATCTGCACACCGCGCGCATGCCCGACGACGAGCGCGTGCAAGCCGCCATGTACGGGCCGCTGGTGCTGGCCGCCGAGCTTCCAGCCGACGGACTGACCCGAAACATGATGTATGGAAAATATCGAAATTGGGAAACGGGAAAACCCACGCCTGAACCGGAGATGATCGCGCCGGCGGGCGAAATTACCCGGGCGCTGGAGCCGATACCCGGCACGCCGCTGCATTTCCGCACTCAGGGGCAGAAAACGCCGCTACGTTTCATCCCGCTCTATCAAATGCGCGAACAGCGGTATGGCGTGTATTGGAAAGTGGCGCGCGCGTAATGAAACCACACAGGCGCTTATTTATGGATCACGCTCAGAGATAAGCATCGCTCTACGGCTGAGGGCCGGAACCTAACTGGCAACCCCGGCACTCTCACTCGATACGACTTTAATATTCCTGATGGTGGACTCATGGGCCGCCGCTAGAACCTGGCTCATAAAGCCGTGGGTAGTAAAGTTCACACTATGCATGCGACTTTTCTTTCGCTCGGGCCCAGTTGCCGGCATAGCCGGCAAATGGGCACCCCTCCGCCCAACGCGCGGAATTGTTTCGCTGGAAAAGCCGCAAACCTGCCCTGATTTGATGCCATGCACCATTTATGAGACAGGCTCTAATTGAATTCAGGTTTTAGCCGGCGGCCAGGGTTTGCGAAAAATCCCGGCTGTCAGGACCAGCCATAAAGCCAGCGCGTATATGGCATACCAGAATGCTTCCTGCCCGGGACTAAC
>JAKAZV010000157.1 GCA_021826505.1 Acidobacteriota bacterium
CCCGGCCAGCTCTGGGAATACGCGGCTGACTTGATCCGCGCCGGCGGCGGCGAATTGATTTTGGGCCGGCAGGTCACCGCCCTGCGCTGCGAGGGCGGCCAGGTGCGGGCAGTGGAAAGCCGCGATGAATCCGGCCTTACCCATCACTATGCCGCCGATTACGTCATCTCGACCATGCCGGTTCAGGATCTGCTGCGCGCCCTCCGCCCGGCCCCGCCCGCGGAAATCCTCAACCTCGGCGCCGGCCTGGTCTATCGCGATTTCATCACCATTGGCCTGCTGGCCCGGCAATTGAAACAGACGGAAGCCGACGGCCGCCCGCTCCAGGACAACTGGATCTATATCCAGGAGCCGGAGGTCAAAATCGGCCGCCTGCAGATCTTCAACAACTGGAGCCCCTATATGGTCGCCGATCCCGCGACCACCTGGCTGGGCCTCGAATACTTCTGCAACGCCGGCGACCCGCTCTGGCAAATGCCCGATGCGGATCTGCGCCGCCTGGGCGCCCGCGAGCTGGCCCAGATCGGGCTCCTCGATGAGGCCATGGTGCTCGACGGCTGCGTGGTGCGGGTGCCCAAAACCTATCCCGCCTATTTCGGCACTTATCAGCACTTTGCCCAAATCCGGCAATGGCTCGATCCCTTGCAAAACCTCTACCTCACCGGCCGTAACGGCATGCACCGCTACAATAATCAGGATCACTCCATGCTCACCGCCATGGCCGCCGTGGACAATATCGTCAGCGGCCAAACCGGCAAAGACCACATCTGGGCCACCAACACCGAACCCGAATATCATGAAGTCAAATCCCGGGGTCAGTCTGCCTGAATGCCGGGAATGATCTTGCCATGAGTGAACTGGACACGGTTTCCGCATCCGCCGCCGTGCCCGCCGCGCGCCCGCCCTGGCGCCTCCGGGCCCAGCGGTGGGTGCGATGCTATGCCAATGCGATTTGCTGGGGACTGCTGACCGGAACCTGGCTTTATCTGTCCATCGCCACTTGGGCGACCTGGCCCAATATTGATGTGGATTGTGGCCGCGATGTCTATATTCCGGCCCGCATCGCCGGCCTTTTGCCGGGTGGACCCATTACGCTCTATCGCGATGTGCAATACCAGTTCGGACCGTTGCTTCCCTATGGCTATGCCCTGCTGTTTCGCCTCTTCGGACTGCATCTGGATGTCATCTATCTCACCGGAATCCTGGTCGTCTGGGGCATCGTCGCTTGTACCTACGCCATCGCGGCCCGGCTTGCCGGCCGTCCAATCGCGCTCCTCACCGCGCTCACCGTCCTCATCGTTTTCGCCTTTCGGAACGGGAATTTCAACTACGTCTTCCCTTATACCTTGAATGCGAATTATGGGTTGTTGTTTCTGGCGCTGCTGCTATGGGCCCTAATCCGCATCCTGGACCATCCGCATATTCAATACCGCGATTTTCTCTGGATCGGCGGCTGTGCCGCGATCAGTCTGCTGCTCAAGCAGGAATACGGTCTGGCGGCGATGATTCTGCTCGCCTACGCCCTCTGGGATCTGCCGCGCCGGCGATTCGAAATTAAAGCCCGGAAGATTCGGGCCTGTCTGCTCGCGCCTTTGGCCCTCCCGGCTGTGATCTATGGTTACTTTTTGGCGGTCACGGGTTGGCGCCGGCTGGTGGACGAAAATCTATTTGCCTTTTATATCGTGCGCAATGCCCGCATTTTTTATGGCCGGCTGGAAACCATTCATCTTTGGCGCGCCTGGTTTTTATGGCAATGGCGTCTGCGGCAGTGGTTTTTTCCCTCTCTGCTCTGGGTGCTGGCCCTCACTGCCTTGTGGGCGGGGATGGAAAAATATAAAAAGGGTAAGTTTTCACCTTATGTGATCCTGATTTTCTTGTCGTATCCAGTCTGGCGGCTAGATACTCATTGGGAGTTGGTGAGCTGGCGGTTCTTGGATTTTTATTTCTGGCCCCTGACGGCGTTCATTTTAGTGATGCTGCTCGCTTTGCGCTTCCGGCGTCTTTGGAACACGCGGGAAACCATTCTTTTCCTGCTGTCCCTGTCCGGCCTGGTGCTGCTTTCCCGCGCCTGGGGTGATCCTATCACCAAGGGATACAATAATCCGCTGCTTTGGCCCAGCATGATTTTGCTTTGCTATGTCTTCATGGCATGGCTGCCTGAATTCATGTTTCGCTGGAGCCCGCCAGCCAAAAGGTATGCCCAGATTGGCATCAGCCTGCTTTTTATTGCCTCATTATCTTTGTACTTGCGTTCTGATCTGCGGGCGGCGGGCAGAAGGTTTTTTGAGGTGTCCAGCCGCATCGGACTCATTCGCAGCGATCCCAGTCACGGCCTGATATTTCAGGATATTTTACAAAAACTAAAAACCCTGCCAGGCAATAATTTATTGGTCATTCCCGGAGATCAATTTTTGTACCTGGATGTGAATAAAGTTTCACCTTTGCCCTATACCCATCTCATTGTGAGTTATATAGGCGATGCCCCGCATGAACTGGCCGCGTTGCGCATGCTGCGCCGTGACCCGCCCGGAATCATTGCTCTTATGGAGCGCAATCAGGCCGAATATTTTCATGATCCATCCCAAACTCCGCGCTATTTTGGCCATGCCTATGCCCGTCGTTTCCGGGCCTGGATTCATCGACATTACCGGCTGGTATATAAGGTCCGGTACGTCTATCATTGGGGAAAAATCTATATTCCCCAAAAACCGGATTTTGCCCGGAGCTATCATCGCCAGGCCGCCCAGCCCTGGCAATAAATCACCTTGCCAGGGCTTCCATCACCGCATGGAACCCGTGCAGCAGGGGCAGGTAGGCCAGCCCCATCGCCAGGCAGGCGAGCCCCATCGCCATGGCGCCGGCAATATTCCAGCCTGGCGGCGTGGACGCCGCGGCCGCGGGCGTCAGCAGCCGGTTGACCCGCTCGCTCAGCCGCGTCCCCGCTCCGCTGAGGGAAAAACATAATCCCGGCAGTCCGCCGATTTTGATGTTTTTATCTGCCATCTGCTGCAGCCGCGCCAATTGCAGCAAAGCCGCGGCCAGCGCGAGCCGCCCGGCCTCATCCCCCGCCGCCTCATCGTCGGCCGCCCATTCCGTCTGCCGCGCCCATTCCCGCTCCAGCTCCCGCGCGCCGCGCCCGCCCGGCCAGGCCGGCGGCAGCCCGAGCCATAACAGCCGCTTGAGATTGTCGCGCGCGCCGCGATGCGCGGCTTCATGCCGCATCGCCGCCCGCAGCTCCGCTCCGGAGAGGGTCTCCATCACTCCCGTCGAAATCAGTACCCGCGGCCGCCAGCTCCCGGCCAGGGCTAAAAGCGGATAATGGCTGGGGATTTGCAAAACCGGGGTTGCTTCGCTCTCAAGCGCCAGCACGCGGCCGCAGCGTCGGGCTTGCCGGAGCAGTCGCCCGGTTTGCCACAGTGCGCGCCCGGCTCGGGCCAGCGGCGCCGCCAGCCACGCCAGTCCCGCCACCGCCGCCAGCAAGGCCACCGCGCTGGTATGTTCGCGAATCCGCGGTTCCCAGCCCAAATATCCCGGCAGGCAGAACCAGGCCCACAGAGCCAGAGCCGTGCCCCAGGGCAGCATGCGGTAGAGCCAGAGCCTTCGCGCCGCCCGCCGCGCCGGCCACCTCCGCGCCCGCGCGGCCAGCCACGCTGCCGCTCCTCCCGCCGCACAATTACAGGCGGTCTGGGCGAAAAAATACGACGCCAGCGCCATCACCAGCGCGCGCGGAAAATAATCCAGGTTCATGGCGCCGCCTTCCGCTCCGCGGCGGTTTTTTTCCGCCGCGGGTTTTTGCTGGCGCGTTTACGGGTTGCGAGCCTGTGCGCCAGCTCTTCCAGTAAATTTCCTTCGCGGGCTTCGAGCGCCTCCACCAGGCTGCTCAATAGCAATTCCGGCGTCGCGTTCCCGCGGCCGGTCAGATAATGTTCCACTAGTTCATCCGCCTGCCGCCGCTGCCATTCCGTCTCGCTCCAGCGCGCCCGGTAGCGAAAGGCGCGGCCCGCGGTCTCGCGCTCCAGCAGCCCGCGCTTATAGAGCCGGTCCAGCGTGGTCATCACCGTGGTGTAAGCCCGGGGAGGCTCCAGCCGCGCCGCCACGTCCTGCACGCTCGCTTCTCCCTGCCGCCACAGCAGCGCCATCACCCGCGTCTCCAGCCGTCCCAGCTGGCTGGCGGCCGGCGCGTTGCGGCCGTCGGGCGGCGGCTCTTCCGCCGTCTCCGGCGCGCCTTCCGCCGCCGGGCGCAGCCATCGCGGCAGCCGCTGCGATTCCGTTGGCCATTTCATGGCCCCAGTGTAGCAATACATGAGTGCGTGCCGCAGTGTAGCTGCGATTTACAATCCTGGGGAAATAGCGGGTATTAAACGGAATTGGCCGATATTAGAGGTAAATAGGTGAATATGTAGTTACATCATTCCCATTTTGGGAATTGTTATAAAAATAATTTCGGAATTCCGCAACTTTCTCTTGACTCCGGCGTCTATGCTTATGTAGGGGAAAGTGTGTCAGTCAGTATTTCAGTCATCGAGTCCGGCAGCTCCGCTCATGCATTGTCCGCTCGTCCGCGTTGA